>JAKSSY010000001.1 GCA_024402845.1 Candidatus Saccharimonadota bacterium
ACAAGGCATCCGTACCGGAAGGTGCGGATGGATTACCTCCTTTCTAGAGAAGGAAAGAGACGTATGAAAGCCATTTGGCTTGCATATAGTCAGGTCGGTTGCAGTAGTAAATTTAAGCTTGATTTATTACATTTCCGCAAGGATGCAACAAAGCTATTACAGATACAACGATGAAGCTTAATTGCACAACTAAATTGTTAAGCGAAGGAGCACCGAAAGGTGCTTTTTTGTTTTATTTATAATACTAGTATCTTTATCGCTGTTATTCTGGGCCGCGGTGGGCTAGCCCGTCGTTACGGGTAGCCTCCGCTTGGTCTCGGCCGTAGCCTGCGAACATCCCAGAGATAACAGCAATAAAGATACTTATGTAATGAATGAAGCAGATTCCTAGTTTTTATTATGGGGTCGCGGTAGACTAGCCCGTCGTTACGGGTATGACTACGCTATCTGGAATAGTCGCAAAAGAATGTGATTTTTTGGTGCTCAGTGAGGATGAATTCGTGTTCGATATGATCCCGCATACTTTGATTAAAAGGACGCTTAGGCCGGAAGATAGAGCCTTGGGAATGAAAAATCTGTGGGGGTGTATGGGAAATGATCTTATTGCTGGTATTTAGTAGAGCAATAAAAAGACTCCGAATTCAGTTATGTCATGACCTTGAGAGATAAATAATGTCATGCTCGAATCGGAGTCTTCGTTTTTTTGTTGTGTTTGTTTTTGAAAATATTTGTGTTTGTTTTTAGGAAATTGCGGCTTTTGTGATCTGCGAATAATTACAAAAGCTATTTTTACTATAAGCCCTTTGGAAAGACTTGTCAATAGGTTTTGAATAAAAATGTTATACAAAAATAACAGGGGTGGAGTATGTAAAATTTACCACATTTGCAAAAATGACCGAATTTGTACACAATGTTTGGGTTTTGCATCAGGGGCGCTAAATTGATAGAATTGATGTATGGAAAAACGCATTTTTGGCGCGACTGATGGGATCCGAGGGGAGGTCGGTGAAGCGCCGCTAAGGCCGAATGCAATTAAGGCCTTGGGTAAAGCAATCTCTAAATATTTTGAAAACGGTAGGCTAGTAGTAGGACGCGACACGCGCATTAGTGGCGAGTGGATGTGTGATGCTGCCGTAGAAGGCATAAAGGAGCAGGGCGGCTCGGTTGGAGATCTCGGTATCGTTCCTACGCCAGCTATGCAGAAAATCGTGGGTGAGCGTGAAGGTATCGTGGGCGGTATTATGATGACCGCTTCGCATAATCCAGCTACGGACAATGGCTTGAAGGTTTTCTTGACTGATGGCGATAAGCTTTCCGATGAACAAGAGCTCCAAGTGGAAGAATACTACTTTGAGCAGGAACTTGGCGAAGACGTTGACCCGCCAGCAGTTACATACGAAGTTGAAGACAATCCAGCGGCCGTTCGTGATTATGTAGAAGCCGCAGATGAAATGTTGGAAATTGGCAATGAGCTGGAAGGCGTAGAGCTAGTTGTAGATGCGGCTTCTGGCGCAGGCCACGATTATAGCAAGGCCGTATTTGATGAGTTTGGCATTGAGGCGGAGATGATCGACCCTGTGCCGAATGGCATGAACATTAACGACGGTTGCGGAGCGCTCTATCCGGAAAAGATGGCGACGGTTGCAAAAGAGCGTGGTTGCGTCGGTGTTGCGATGGACGGCGATGCGGATAGAATTATCTTGGCTGATGAAGAAGGCAGGATTTGGGATGGTGACAGAATTGTCTGTTTGATTGCAGAATACCTCAATGAAAACGAGGCTTTGCCAAACAGTAAGGTAGTTTTGACCGAATATAGTAATCTTGCAACCATTCAATACCTTATGAATAACGGTATCGAGGTAGACAAGGTGGTTAATGGCGACCGTTTTGTGGCGCAGAAGTGCGAAGAAAACGGCTTGATTCTCGGTGGCGAGCTTTCTGGTCATATCATCTATCTTCCATGGCTAAAGAGCTCTGATGCGACCTTCATGACGCTATTTATCTTGAAGATTATGCGCGAGAGAGGCTGTCGCTTGGCGGATCTTTGGGCAAAGTATGATAATTTGCCGTCAAAGCAATGGGGTGTGGCAGTGCGCGAAAAGAAAGATTTGAACGAATTGCCTGAATGGATTGGTGCGGTGGCGGCTGCGGAAAACCGCTTGGATGGTAATGGCAGAATCTTTACGCGTTATTCTGGCACGGAAAATAAACTACGTATTTTGGTTGAGGGGCAGGACGCCGAGATTGTAGAAGAAGTGGGCGAAGCATTAAAAGAACTTGTAGAAAAGGAGCTAGGATAATGATTGAAATTGGCCCAATGACAGAATATGATGGCGATGTTGCTGGGAGACTTGGCGTTTTGCGCCGTCAACTAAGCACGAAGTATGATGGTTCACCGCTTCCACGCGAGACGCTCGAGGATATTATTGAATCGCCTTATCATGACTTATTATTGGCCGTAGATGGCGATGAGGTGGTTGGCATGGTGGTTGTATCGCTGGTAATGATGACAACCAGGCGCAATGTTTATATGGAAGATTTAGTCGTGGACGAGAATCGCCGCGGGCAGGGAATTGGCGGCGACATGCTAGAGGCTGTAAAAGATTGGGGCCGCAAGAAGGGCTGTCAGCGTCTAGAGTTTACCTCTACGAGCCGCGAGAATAAAGAAGGCGCCATTAAGTTCTACGAAGGCCATGGTATTAAACTACGTGACACAGGGCAATATCGAGCGGAATTGGCCGAATAAAAAAAGAACCCCTCCTTGGAGGGGCTTTTTGATGTCTTACGGGAACTGGTTTGGCATGATGAGATGGAAGATGAAGTAAAGGATGACGCTGTGCATGTTTGAAATGAAGACGACGCCGAGAACGCAAGCAAGAATGCCGAAAAGTTTAACTTTGTCGTAGCTGGCTACGCCACTTGCAAGATTGTTGGCGATAGCTTGGTGAAATTTTACTATGAGTGCACCGGCTACCAAGACAGCGATCCCGCCCAGGCACCAGCCCCAATCGAATGTCCAATGCATAAGCATATTGTATCATGTGTCGGTTCAGCCTTGCATATTTTTATGGAATTTAGTAACATAATCTCTAGCAGGGGATATAGCTCAGCTGGTTAGAGCGCGTCACTGATAATGACGAGGTCTGTGGTTCAAGTCCACATATCCCCACCATTTTTTGTATAAAGTATCGCCAATCTGGCGATTTTTTGTTGGTGTCTAAGGTTTATCTGGGGTGGTGCCCGTTGTTCAGTGCTGGGGGCATGAGGCTTTGGCGGAAGCAATTAAGAATTATCGAGCAGAAAAGAAATAGACTGGACGAGCGTGGCGATGGGGGTTATAATAGAAAGCACATGGGGCGGAATAGGTTTATACCTACTCCACTCCACCACCAAAAACCCGAGAGGGTCTTTTTTGTTGCTATAATAGTGGCAAATAGGAGCAATATGAATAGAACGGAATTTTTGGCGAAGATTCAAAAAGTTACGAAATTGTCTGACGAGAAGATGAAGAAGCTCGAAAAGATTTTGGACGAGCATATTCCGGTCGGCAATTCGAATAAGGAAAAGATTATATTCTCGCTTGAAAAAGAGCTTGGCATGAGCGAAAAAGATGCAGACAAGCTATATAACGACATCGCGAAGATTTTTACGGAAGAGACGGCGAACAAAGTGAAGGGCGCGCTTTCGGAATTCGTCAATATGTTCAAATAATAACAGTGGTCGGGCTCGTGAGAGGCCGCGTAAGGCCTGTTTGATGGGCAAGACATAGAAAAATACCTCCAGACTAGAAAATCGGGAGGTATTTTTATTGAAGGATCTCGCACTTCCTTCAATCTATCTCATATTCTATGCGGTGTATGATATATTGTCAATGCTTGTTTTGTCGCGACTTTGATGGCCTGCGACCTCAGATTGTTCGGTTATTATAACATAATTCTAAGCAAAAACATATTGACAAAACGGAAGCATTATGCTAAAATAGCCATAAGCACCTGAGAAGAGTGCCTAGTCTGGCGCTGTTTCTTCTCAAAAAGGGTGGCAATAATTAAGTTATATGGTGGGCAGAAATGGAGCTAGAAATGGCTGGAACTAAAGCTGGTGGTCAAAAAGCTGCCACAACAAACAAGAGCAAGTACGGTAAAGACTTTTACGCTGAAATCGGTCGTAAAGGTGGTCGCAACGGTCACACTGGTGGCTTTGCTGCAAACCCAGAGCTCGCAAAGATTGCAGGCGCAAAGGGTGGTCGTATTTCCAAGCGTGGTAAAGCAAAAAAGAACGCTTAATATCTTAGTTTGATAGATTTCATTAAAATATCTCCTCTTTCAGGGGAGATATTTTTTGTTTAGAAGTCTTCTGGTGGAATGGAGCTTGGCCATTTTTTGCCGCAGAGAGGGCAGTGGTAGATGCCGGTTTCGTCCTGGTAGCCAGCGAGTTGGCAATTGGTACAGAGAGAAACGACATGTAGCCAGTTACGATAGGTATCAAGGTGATCTTGGGCGAGGTTATCATCCCATTTGACGCCGTAAGTCTTACAGAGGTCTTCGGCCTTTGTCCAGGCTTCGGACTCAATGCGGACGAGTTCGATGTCGCTAGTATAAGAGGTGCGCTTGATGAGATAGTGGCCAAGTTCGTGCAGGAGCTCGATAGGGGGGGTGTCTTTGGAATAAAAAATCGAACGTGGCGGGGTGAATTTAGCGCACTCGCCAGAGGTGATGTTAAGTTCTGGGTAATCTTGGCGGAGCTTAGCGACGAGCTTGTTTAAGCTTGGCATAGTAATAGCATCCATAGATTACGGAAAGATCGGCGTATTTGGCGGTGTGAAGACGCGGCTGATTGATGCGTGATGGAAGCTGTTCGGCGATGGTCTTGCGAAGAGATTTGCGGTAGGCGTTGAGCATGAGACCGAGTGGACCACCAAGGATGACACAATCCGGTTTTAGAGAAGTGATAAGAGGCACAAGGCCGAGCGCGATGCGTTCGGTGATGTTGTTCCAGATGTCGCGGTCGTCGATTTCGGAGACGAGGCGGCCGTACTTTTTGTTGATAGCGCTAGCGGCGGCGATATCCTCCCATTCGAGCTTCTCGCCGTTCCAGATGTATTCGGTGTGACCAGGTTCGAAATCAAGGTAGCGCTTGACGAGAGCGCCATCTTCGACGATGCCGCCACCGATACCGGTAGAAAGCGTAAGGTAAAGCGAGCGACCTTTACGGAGGCGAGCTTCGGCGAGCGCGGCAAGGTTGGCGTCATTCTCGACATAAATAGGGAAGTCGCGACCGAGGTCTTGCTTGAGCTGCGCGGCAAGGTCAAAGTTTTGCCAAGGGAGATTACCGAGCCAGACGGCCTGATTGCGCTTGATGATGCCCGGCATGGCGATAGAGGCTGCCTTGATGCCAGATAGGACGAAGTTCACGCGAATCTGCTGCAGTAAACTTGCGTAAAAGATATTTTGATCGGCGACGGTCGCGAAACGGACGGAGTGTAGAATTTTGCCATATTTGTCTACGAGGGCGATAAGAGTTTTGGTCCCACCAATGTCGATACAGAGATACATACTGTCAGTATAACATCTCGGCGCGCGCAAGTGAATAACAGATGAGGCTTATGTTTGTGATAGAGGTAGATGGGTGTTATAATTTTGACAAGTTTTAGGGAGTTATAAAAATGGATGTAGATACCAAATATAAGCGTTGGGGCTGGGGTGCATTAATTGGGCTCATCGCTGTTATCTTGATTGCGGGTCTTATTGTTGCAGTTAGTCTTTCTTCGCCAAAGAAGGCAGAACTAGCAGATGGCGGCAACGACGGTGATAGTGCTTTGATTGCTGACGGTAGCGATAAGGATTCCGACAAGAAGACCGATGAATCTAAGGATTCTACCGATGATTCGAAGAAGACGGAAGACTCTAAAAAGTCTGAAGATTCCAAAAAGAGCGAAGATTCTAAGAAATCTGAGGATTCTAAGAAGTCCGATAACAATAAGAATGGTAGCACTTCTGGTTCTACTGGTACTGATGGTGCCGACGGCAGCAAGAATGTCGCTAATGGCGGTAATGGTAGTGCTAGCTCGATGCCAAAGACTGGTCCAGCAGAGGATCTAATGAGCGTAGTTGCGCTCGCGACAATCGCTGGCCTCGCCGCACATAACGTAATGCTTATCAAGAAACGCGCTTAAACTTTACGTAATCTGTAAAATAGGATAAAATAGTGAGCAGTGTAGAACTGCTCACTTGTTTTTGTGTGCCACGAAGATAAATGAGCAGTTCTAACGAAAGGAAAATATAATAAATGGCTACAAAAGCTAAATTGACAATGGATGAGCTTCTCGCAGCAGAAGATATCCAGCCAATTGTACTTGGCGACACAATCGAAGGTACGGTTATGTCCGTCAAGAAGCATGAGATTTTAATCGATCTCGGTGCACGCGGTGTTGGTCTTGTACCACGTCGTGAGGTTGCCTTCGGGCGCCAACTCAAGGAAGGTGATGCAGTTTCTGCTAGCGTCATCGATGCCGAAATGGAAGATGGTATGGTATTACTATCTCTCCGCAAAGCTGTTAAGGAAAAGGGCTGGGATGAAATCGCCGCTAAGCTTGAAGCTGGTGAAATCATCGAAGTACAACCTTATGATGCTAACCGTGGCGGCCTTTTGGTCGAATACGAAGGCATTCGTGGTTTCTTGCCTGTATCTCAGCTTTCTGCTGAACACTACCCACGCGTAGGCAGCTCTGACAAGGATGAAATCCTTCAGCGCCTCAACTCGTTGGTTGGTCAAAGCATCCGCGTACGCATCCTTGATGCAGATCGCAAGACCAATAAGTTGATTCTTTCTGAGAAGGAAGCCATCAAAGATGGTCTCGCAGAACGCTTTGCTAAGCTCGCTGTTGGCGACGTAGTAAAGGGTGTAGTTACTGGCGTTGTAGACTTCGGTATCTTCGTAAACGTAGATGGTATTGAAGGTCTCGTACACATTTCCGAGATTTCTTGGGAACGCGTAAACAGCCCAGCTGATTACGTAAAGGTTGGCGAAACCGTAGAGGCGAAGATCATCGCTATCGACAAAGATCGCCTCAGCCTCTCTATGAAGCAACTTCAGGAAGACCCATGGCTCTCCGAAATCGCTAACTTTAAGAAGGGCGATAAGGTAGAGGGTACGATTACTCGTATCACCCCATTTGGTGCTTTCGTTCAGATTTCTCCAGCTGTTGAAGCATTGGTACACGTATCTGAACTCGGCGAAGGCAATGATGTAGACCCAGAGAAGATCTTCACTCTTAACGAGCGCAAGGAATTCAAGGTTCTTGACATCGACAAAGAAGGTCGCAAGATTTCTTTGAGCTTTGCTGATAAGAAATAAGTCGATTGACTTTATGAAAAGCCCTCGCAATAGCGGGGGCTTTTTGTGGTGCCTCTTGTTGTCTAAAAGTGAATAATGTGGTAAAATAAATCTAGTTTTTGCGTATTTTTTTATACGCTCATATAGAAATCTAAACAGAAAGGAGCTAGAAAATGGAAGAAAAGGTAATACAGATTTCTGGCTCGATAACCGTAGACGAGCTTGCAAACGCCCTTGGCGTATCTGTTACTCATCTTATTGGTGAGCTTTTCAAGAACGGTATTATGGCGACGATCAATCAGCGCCTTGATGCTGAAACTGCCCAGATTATGACCGAGGAGCTCGGTTTTACGAATGTGCGTTTTGAAAAGAAGGAGAATTCTGCCAAGATTCCTGGCGTAAAGCGTGAATTGTCTAAAGATGCAAAGCTTCGTCCACCAGTAGTAGCAGTAATGGGCCACGTCGATCACGGTAAGACTACTTTGCTTGATACTTTACTTAAGAAGAAAACCGTTGATGACGAGGCTGGTGGTATTACGCAGCATATTTCTGCTTACCAGATGGAATACAACGATCGCAAGAGTACTTTCCTTGATCCGCCTGGCCACGAAGCTTTTGCTGCGATTCGCCAGCACGGTGCAATGCTTACCGATATCGTAGTGATTGTTGTGGCGGCAGATGATGGCGTAAAGCCACAGACTGCAGAGGCAATTAAATTTGCCGAGGCTGCAAATGCAAAGATTATCGTTGCGATTAATAAGATTGATAAGGAAGGCGCGAATATCGATCGCACCAAGGCGCAGCTCGCGACAGATTTCAACTTGAACCCAGAAGAATGGGGCGGCGATACGATTATGGTGCCGATCTCTGCAAAGACCGGCGAGAATGTCGAGAAATTGCTTGATATGATTCTCTTGACCGCAGATATCGATGAACTTAGGGCAGATGTAAATATTCCGGCAGAAGGTTTGATTATTGAGAGCCACATGGAAGTTGGTAGAGGTTCAGTAGTGAACTTGCTCGTTACTGGTGGTGAACTTAAGACCGGTGAATTTATCGTTGCTGGTAAGACTTATGCAAAGATTCGCACGATGGTCGATTGGAAGGGCAAACCAAAGGGCAAGGCTACGCCGTCTACACCTGTTGTGATTACTGGTTTTAAAGAATTGCCAAACTTTGGTGATAAGTTTGAAGAAGTTTCGGATGAGAAGACCGCGCGCAAGATGGCACTTCTTAATGCTCAGGCCGAAAGCGATGAGACTGCATCCGCAAACGTTACCGCTACAGATATGCTTCGTATGATGAATGTCGCAGACAATACTAAGACCTTTAATGTGATTGTGAAGGGCGACGTAGCTGGTTCGGTAACATCCGTTGTGGACTCTCTACGTATGATTGATACGCAGGGCGAGATTACTTTGAATATTGTATCGACTGGTGTTGGTGCGATTTCTGAGAACGATGTATATATGGCGTCCGGTGGCAACACGGTGATTTATGGCTTTAACGTAACGGTGCCGAATGCGATTGCCAAGATGGCGGAGCGTAACGGTGTGCCAGTACGTGTATTCCGCGTGATTTATGAGCTTCTTGATGATGCGAAGCGCAACATGGAGAATATGCTTGACGCCGAGATTGTGGAGACAGAAACTGGCGAGCTAGAGATTAAGGGCGTATTCCGCACGGAGCGTACCGAGATTATTTGTGGTGGTCAGGTTAAGTCTGGTCGCGTGGCTCCTGGTATGCTTGGCCGCGCTTATCGCAAGAAGGAATTACTTGGTGAAATTGAAGTAACGAATACTCAAGAGGGTAAGGTCAATGTTCCATCGCTTGCAGAGGGTGAGATTGGCGGTATGTCTCTTAAGACTGAAAAGAAGATTCAGCTTGAAATTGGCGATAGAATTAAATTCTTCGTACGCGAATACAAGAAAAAGACGATTGCTTAAAGATTGTACTTGTGCTTAATTTTTCCAAACACTAGCTTTTTGTGCTACAATGGGGGAAATAGGAGAAAAAGGCTATGTTTCAATTTGACGAAAGCTTTCTAGAGACGGTGGGTCTTTCTGGAATGCCGGAAGAAGAAAAAGAAAACTTCTTGCAATATGCGCAAGATCAATTAGAAGTTCGCATTGGCGAAAAGATGAGCGAAGGGCTCTCTGAAGAGCAGCTCGATGAGTTTGAACGCATCATTGATAATGATCAAGATACCGTACAGAAGTGGCTTGCAAATGCTGGCGATTACAAGAACGACGAAATCTACAAGAAATTGCTAGACGGTTCTGAGGTAGCAGAGGATACGCCAGAATTCTTGAACGATTACGTAACTGCAAAGTGGCTAGATCAAAACTGTCCACAATATCAGGATATTATTCGCGAATCTATCGAAGGCTTGCAGCAAGAGATTGCGCAGCAAAAAGATGCGATCCTCGAGAATGCCTAATTTTCTCCAATAATATTAAGGCTTATAAAAACTCCCCGCGTTGGGGAGTTTTTTGGTTATCCCTTGTGTCCGTTCAGGAAGCTCTTGGCGTCCATTTCCTTGGAGTTTTCTGGGAGAAGACGGTCAATAATGAAGTATTTTCCGTCGGCGCACTTTTGGTCAATCTCTGTGACTGGATTGTCTGCGACGTGGGCAACAGTGATGGTACATGGGGTATCCAATAAGATGGTCTTGGATTTTGGGAAACCAGCAAATGCGCGAACCTCATTTACGAGCCGCTGAGCGCCTTTCTCGGCAAATTTTAGTTCTGACATAGATTTATCTAGTTTTGCCGTAAAAGTGGCTTCTGAGTCGTCCTGGAGCGTCTCAGGGGCATTTTTGGCGAGGACTCCATCCAATACATCAGAAATGAGCTTTGCGCCGAGCGCGGAGAGCTCATCGTAGAGCGATTGCTTGGTGGTTTCTGGGGTGATTTTTACGGTTGCTTGCGCGAGAATTGGGCCTGCATCCATCTCTTTGACGAGGCGCATAACAGATACGCCGGTCTCGGAGTCACCGTTTAGGAGTGGAGACTCGATTGGCGTAGTGCCGCGGTATTTTGGTAGTAATGATGGATGGATATTAATAATACCGCAAGGAATAGCATTGATGGCTTCGTCTGGGACGAGTTTGCCAAAAGCGGACAAAACGCCGAGGTCTGGCTGGTATTGCTCGATAATAGGGAGCAAATCTTTGCCGCGATGGACGAGATGGATAGGGATATGGTGTTTTTCGGCGAGTTTTGCGACAGCGAAAGGCTTGCGGACGCGTGCATCTGGTAAAACGAGCGCGCAGATTTCGTGGCCGCTTGCGAGAAGTGCGTCAAAAATTGGGGTTTTGTATTTTACGCCCTGAGCAAGCTGCTCATTGCCAAAATAGATGATTTTACTCATAGGTTAATCCTCTGGCCAAAGCTCTTTATTGTCTTTAATGTAAGTGTCGTAATCTAGCGGCTCGAGGTCGCCTTTGTCGTTGAGCTTATAGAAAGCGTCTTTTTCGTCCTTGATGTGATCGATGAAGAGAATACCATTGAGGTGGTCGATCTCGTGAAGAAGGGTGCGAGCAAGAAAATCTGAAGCTTTGATGCGAACCTCTTCGCCGGTTTCGAGTTGAGCCTTAATGCGGGCCTTGGTTGGGCGCGGAACTTTGCCATAGATGGCAGGAACAGAAAGACAGCCTTCGTAATCTTTGACGATTTTACCTTCGGTTTTGATGACCTCTGGATTGAGGAGAGGGATGAAGGTAGCGTTGTCTTTGTTATTCATATCTTCGCGAACGACGATGATGCGCTTGTTGTAACCGAGCTGTGGGGCTGCCATAGCAGCAGAGAGCTCGAACTCATGCTCATTCTCCCAGTCGATGCAGGACTGGATCATTTCTTCGGCGATTTTTTTGACCTCTGGATCGTCTGCCTTGACCTTGATGGATTTTTCGCGGAGGCGTGGATCGGGGGTAACTATTACTTCTTTTTTCTTGCTCATATTAGAGAAAATTTTAACATATTATCTCTTATGAAGCGAGCATAAGCGTTTGTTCTATAGGAGGGTGATAGGGTCGAAGTCGAAATGGAGATATGGCGACTTTTCGAGCGAGTCAAAAATGGCTAATAGGTCATTACGGGACTTTGCCTTGACGACGATTTGCCAAGTATAGCCAGAATTTGTGCGCTCATGGAAGGATGGCATTGGTGGGGTAATGGAAATTTGCTGAAGTTGGTGTTTTTGGGTATATTGAATAATTTTTTTGTTCAATTTTTGGATGTTCTGAACGACGGATTTTTCAGTTTTGTAAGTCATGGAAAGTTTGAGCAAAAAGCTGTATGGCGGGAGGGCACTTTGTTTGCGCTTTTGAAGCAAATATTTATAAAAGCTTTGATAATCGTTCGCGATTGCGTAGGAAATTAAGGGGTGGTCTGGCTGAAAACTTTGTATAAAAATATTGCTATTTTGATGACCACGTTTAGCGCGTCCGATAACTTGGGTGATCAATTCATATGTTCGTTCTTCGGAAGAGTAGTCCGGAAGGCTCAATCCGGCATCGGCTTGGACGACTCCGAGCGTGCTGAGTTTTGGAAAATCGAAGCCTTTTGCAATCATCTGTGTGCCTATGATGATGTCGTAATCACCGGCATGAACTTGGTCGTAAATTTTATTTAGCTGTTGGCCGGATTCTGTGTCGGCATCAAAACGAGCAACTTTAGCATTTGGGAAGAGGCGGTGGACTTCTTCCTCAATCATCTTTGTGCCAAAACCTTTGTGGTGAATAGTGGCATTATTACAATCTGGACAGGCGGTGGGCACAGGATAAGTGCGGCCACAGGTATGGCAGCGCATCTGGTATTTATCTGCATGTAAAACCAGAGGCAGAAAGCATTTCTCGCAGAGAGCTTGCCAGCCGCAATGGTCGCAAATAGTAAGGGGCGCAGTGCCGCGACGGTTGTGAAAGATTAGGCTTTGCTGATGGTTGTTAAGGGATTTTTGGATACTTTCGATGAGTAGATTACTGAGGATACGGCTGCGCGTGAAGCTTGGAAAATTCTTGAGATCCACCAGATGGATGTCTGCGGTTTTATCGGACTTGATGGCGAGCTCGGATAGTTCGACGATGGCCTTGTGCTGCTTGCAGATGTAGTAGTCTGCTATTAGCGGGGTAGCTGTGCCGAGGATAGTTTTTGACATAATGGCGGCAAGGCGCAGAGCGGAATATTTCGGATTTTGATCTTGATGATAGGATGGTTCGTGCGCTTCGTCGATAATAATAAGCCCAAGATTGGCGACAGGGGCAAAGAGGGCGGAGCGTGGACCAATGACGACGACTGGCTTTTCGGCTTTGAGGGCTTTTTCCCAGAGCTGGTGACGTACGGCCTCAGTTTGGGCGGAATGGAGCAGGATTACATCTTCGAAGTGGGTGCTAAAGTTTGCGACGAGCTGAGAGGTGAGAGCGATTTCTGGAACTAACAAGATGACGGATTTGCCACTCTCGAGAGTTTGACGGGCGAGCTCGATATAGACATTGGTTTTACCGGAACCGGTAACACCATGAAGAAGGACGGTGTTAGCCTTAGCGGCGTTGATCTCTTCGATGGCGCGTTTCTGGGCGGCATTGAGTGGATTTTCTGTGGTTATCTTGGTCTTTTTCTCGGTATTTTTGACGGCACGGCGATTCTTGAGAATTCCGCGTGGTAAAGCCGTTTGAACGACGGTGGAAAGGGGGCAGCGGTAATAATCGTGCAGCCAGAAGAGCGCCTTGATGAGGTGTTTTGGGAGTGGCTGCTCGTATAGGACGTT
This sequence comes from Candidatus Saccharimonadota bacterium, assembly GCA_024402845.1. GTDB lineage: Bacteria > Patescibacteriota > Saccharimonadia > Saccharimonadales > Saccharimonadaceae > UBA2834. The sequence continues at coordinate 13,099 of JAKSSY010000001.1, forward strand.
TAGAATTTGTTTCGTTTCAAAGTCTGGTTTTTGTGTTTTTTCTACAACAATGCCATAGGTTTCCTGCTTGCCAAGAGGGATTTTAACGATTTGGCCGATAAGTAGTGGAGTATCGGACGCATAAGTCAGCGTATTATCTGTTTCGTGGAAGGTTTTGGCGGGCGCTATCAGATAATAATTCATGACTATATTTTACAAGAAAAACCTAAATGTCAAGTGTTGTAGAAAAAACAAAAGTTACGTAAAATAGAAAGCAGATAAGGAGGTCAAGTGTTAGACGTTTTCGTAACAAGTCGGGTGCGGCGTAAAATTATTGTGGTCTTTGCGAAATATCCAGATTTTAAGACCCATGTGCGCGGCTTGTCGAAATTGATTAAAGAAGACCCTGGAAATATCCAGAGAGAGCTTCGTCGCCTGACGAAAGGTGGTTTCCTCGTGGTGACCAAGAAGGGTAACACGAGCATCTATCAGACCAACAAGCAGTTCCCAATTTTGAAGGAACTTCAGAGCATCGTTATTAAGAGTCAACAGGCAGAAGACGCAAAGAAGTCTCCAAGCAAGATTATCGGATGACGGATTTGTTTGCGAAATTGCTCAGAGAGCGTGGGCTTGATGAGCATTTTTTATACCCAAAGTACGAAGATCTTTTTGAACCGCAAAAGTTGACCGGCGTAAAGGCTGCAGTGAAGCGAATAACGGCGGCGCGCGATGCTGATGAAAAGATTATTATCTATGGCGATTATGATGCGGATGGAGTGACGTCTAGTACGCTTCTTCGGGATGGGCTGAAGTATTTTGGCTGCGAAAAGACAGAGGTTATCTTGCCGAACCGTTTTACGGATGGATATGGTATGAATATGCCGGCGGTGGACAAGATTGTAAAGCGGGGCGCGAAGCTGGTAATTACGGTAGACTGCGGCTCGGGCTCAGAGGAAGTGATTGCGGAGCTGAAAAAGCGCGGGATTGATACTGTCGTAACGGATCATCATGAGATCCCGTCGGTGCCAAAATCCGCGGTGGCCGTAGTTAATCCAAAGCAGGGTGATAAGGTTGGTCAGAGGATGGCTGGCGTGGGAGTCGCTTTTGCGTTAGCGCGCGCCTTGAATATGGCGAAAAATGGTGGCAAATGTGACGGCCAGGAGAAATGGCTGTTAGATTTGGTAGTGATTGGTACGATTTGCGACTCGATGGAGCTTCGCGAGGAGAATCGTATTCTGAGCTATTATGGCATGAAGGTGCTTGCAAAGACGCGCCGTCCTGGCATTAAGGAATTGGCGCGCGTGGCAAGCGTGGATCTCGATAAGCTAAATACGCATGCGATTGGATTTCAGCTTGGACCGCGCATTAATGCGGCGGGCAGGATGAAGAGTGCGGATTTGGCGTTAGATTTGATGATGTCGACGAGCCGCTCGAAGGCGTTTACGTTGGCGGGTGAACTAGACGGGCTGAATCGCGACAGGCGTGACGCCCAAGATAAGGCTGTGAAAGAAGTTTCTGTTTCCGATAAAGATAAGGTGATTGTAGCGACCGGAAAATGGCACGAAGGAATCGTGGGAATTATTGCAGGTAGGTTGGTTGAGATTTATAAGAAGCCGGCTTTTGCGCTAACCGAGTTGGAAGATGGGCGTCTAAAGGGGTCAGGGCGAAGTTTTGGTGATTTTTCGCTTGCCAAAGTGCTACAGAAATGCCCAGAGGGCTTACTCCTGAGCGGCGGAGGTCATGCCGGCGCATGCGGCCTAAGTTTAGAGAAAGCGAAATTAGAGGATTTTCGCAAATTCGTAAACGAATACTATGGGGGGCTAAAACTCAAAAACCAAGAAAAGTATCTCGAGAGTGCGAGTGATATAAAGCTGAAGGATTTTTCAGAGATTACAGAGGAGCTATTTGCGGAGATTTGTTTGCTTGAGCCATTTGGCGACGGTAATACGGAGCCGATTTTCGAGATTACTACAAGGGTTAGTGGGAAGCGCATCCTAAAGGAGAAGCATTTATCTCTGAATTTAAAGGACAAGAACGGCAAGGAGATAAAGATGATGTCGTTCTATGCGCCGGAAGAATATCTAGAAGTTGAAAATGGTGATATAGTTCGGGTGCAATTTACGCTTACGAAGAATGAATTCAGAGGAAAAACGGCAATAGAAGGAAATATTATCTCTCTTGAAATACGAGAGAAGTTATGATAAAATTAGCGTCAGTATGGCAATAAAAGTAACCAGAAAAGACCAGAACGAAGCAAACGAGAACATTATTCGTCGCTTCAATCGCAAAGTTCTTCAGAGTGGTGTAATGGCAACTGCTAAGGAAAGCTTGCGCTTCTCAAAGCCAATTTCCAAACGCGAACGTCGCCAGAAGGCAATTCTACGCGAACAGCGCAAAGCCGAAAAAGCCGAACGCATGAAGTTAGGTCTTAAATAAGAAATACCCCCTGTGCAGACGGGGTATTTTTAATGCAAATAAAAAGGAGTGAAAAATGATTATATTATTTGGAGCGGCAGGTAGCGGCAAAAGCATTCAAGGCCAGCGCTTAGCCGAAAAGCATAATTTCCGTTGGCTATCGGTTGGGCAATTATTGCGCAATCAGAATGATCCGGAGCTTGAGAAGATTATGCTCAAGGGTGAATTGGTCCCAGATGAATTTGTCGTAAAGATGATGCATACTGCTGGTGAAGAGGCTTTGGCGGTGGGCCAGAATGCGATTTTGGATGGTTATCCAAGAGATGATTGGCAGGCGAATTGGATTGTTGAGAATGGTGATGCCAAGAAAATTGACGGCGCAATTATTTTGAAAGTTTCTCACGATGAGCTTTGGAATCGCCTACAAGACCGTGCCCGCGAAGACGACACGAAAGAGTCTATCGAGAAGCGTTGGAATCTGTTTGAGCATACGATTGATTCGATGACGAAGACACTCGCAGGGGCCGGAGTAAAGATTCAAGAAGTAGACGGCGAAGGTTCAATCGAGGAGGTTACTGCTCGTATAGAGAAAGTATTGGCCGATTGGGGTATAATTTAGCAATGGATTCGAAAAAGGTTGAAGCAATGCGCGCAGGCGGCAAGATTATGGCAAAGATTTTTGCCGAACTTCGCGAGTATACCCAGGCTGGCATGACTGGTAAAGAAATTGACGCATGGGTAGCAAAGAAAATTACGGATTATGGTTGTGGTATTGCGTATTATGAGCCAGAGGTAGATTTTCCAGGTTCTATCTGTATTTCCGTCAACGATGAGCTTATTCACGGCATTCCAAAAGACACCCCACTCGAAGAGGGCGATAAAGTTAGCTATGATCTTGTAATCAAGTATCAAGGTTACTATGTAGACTCCGCCTTTACGATGATTGTTGGGAATAAGCCGACTGCCGTCCAGCGCCATCTTTTGAGTTTTACTGAGTCGGCGCTATATGAAGGCATCGAACAGGTGCGTCCGGGTGCGAAACTTGGCGATATTGGTTATGCGGTGCAGAAGCAACTCGAAAAGGGCAAGCTTGGCGTAATTACGAATTATGTTGGTCACGGAATCGGTGCGAGCATGCATATGTCACCAGAGGTGCCAAACTATGGCAAACGTGGTCACGGATATACTTTGCAGGTTGGCGATACGATTTGTATCGAGCCGATGTCTAGTCTTGGAAAGCCAGACAATATTGTAGTAGAGGGCGACGATGGCTGGACGGTCTGTTTGAAGGACGGTTCGCTTGGGTGCCATTTTGAGCACACAATTCTCGTAACTGAAGACGGTTATGAAATCTTAACCCAGTTATAGGGATATGCTACAATAAGCTTATGGAAGAAAATGCACGCTATGCTGTGGGGGTAGATATTGGTACTAACACCGTACGCGCCGTAATGGGTAAGTTCGGTAAAGACGGCTCTGTATCCGTTGTTGGATATGGCGAAGCTCCATCGGAGGGGATTCGTCGTGGTCGCGTAAAGGAGCTTTCTACGCCACCAAAGGCGATAGATGCTTGTCTCAAGGCCGTAGAGGCAATGAGCGGTATCAATGTAAACTCGGCAACAGTGGGCATTAATGGCTCTCATATTGGTAGTACGAAGATTGATGGCATGATTGCGGTCGGCGTAGCTGATCACGAGATTGATACTGATGATCTTCGTAGAATTGAAGAAACGGCAATCGCTGGTAAGATCCCAGCAAACCGCGAAACGCTCGCATTAGTTCCATACGAATATATTCTTGATGGCCAGGGCGGCATTCGTGAGCCGCTTGGCATGCATGGCGCACGTTTAGAGATTCGTGCGAATGTTATTTCTGCATTGACTCCAGATTGCGATAATATGCGCAAGATTTTTGAGAACGACGTAGCACAGGTTGGAGTGCATTTTCTAGAACCAACCGTTACTGCTGCGGCGCGTTCAATTTTGACTAGCCGTCAGATGGAAAATGGTGTTGGCGTGGTTGATATGGGTGGCTCTACTACTGGTGTAGCTATCTATGATGAAGGGGAATTGCAGTTTGTCGGCATAGTTCCAATTGGTAGCAATGACGTTACGAATGATCTTGCAACGGTTCTAAAGACCGTCCCAGAGGTTGCAGAGGAGATTAAGGTTCGTTTTGCGACTGGCCGTTTTGGTGAGACAGATAAGGATGTCGTAATCAAGCGTGGCCGTGACGAGTATAAGTTCTCTCGTAAAGAAGTTGATGAAGTCGTAGAGGCTCGTCTCGAAGAAATCTTCGAGGGTGTTCGTAAGATGCTGAAGGTTGCGGGCTATGATAAGCGCTTGCCGGAGGGTCTCGTGCTTGTTGGTGGCGGTTCGAGGCTTCGCGATATTGATAAATATGCTTCCGAGCAAGTAGAGCTCGCCGTGCGTCTTGGCAAGCCGGAAGGTATTCTTGGCGTAAGCGAAGAAGTGATGAAACCAGAGTATGCCGCCGCGGTTGGCCTCATGATGATTGATGCGACCGGCGAAATGGAAACCGTTTCCGGCGACGTGGAAAAGAAGTCGAAAAAGACAAAGAAATCTAAAGATGCTAGCGGGGAAAGTTGGCTACAGCGTATCTTGAAGAATTTCAAATAAAGATGTTATTATAAAGTAAGAATTGAAATAGTGAGGAGTTAATACATGCCTGAAGTAAAGCCAAGTGAGGTGGAAAGCACAGCTAGTATTAAAGTAATTGGTGTAGGTGGCGCTGGTGGCTCTGCCGTTAACCGCATGCGCGAAGCAGGTCTTTCCGGTGTTGAATTTATTGCAATGAATACCGATGCGCAGGCTTTGCATAATTCCAAGGCGGACGTAAAGGTCCATCTTGGTCACGAGACAACAAATGGTCTCGGTGCTGGCGCAGATCCAACCGTAGGTGAGCGCGCAGCTGATGAAAGCCGCGAAGAGATTAAAAACGCTCTAACCGGCGCAGATATGACATTTATTACCTTTGGTGCTGGTGGTGGTACTGGTTCCGGTGCAGGTTATATCGTAGCGGAAGAGGCTCGCAAGCAAGACATCCTCACTGTCGGCGTAGTAACGAAGCCATTCTCATTTGAAGGCGCAAAGCGTAGAGCAAATGCCGATTGGGCAATTGAGCGCTTGGCACGCAACGTTGATGCATTGATTACGATTCCAAACGATCGCTTATTGCAGACTATTGATCAGCGTACGCCAATCCTTGAAACCTTCAAGATTGCAGATGAGGTGCTTCGCCAAGGTGTCCAGGGCATTTCTGAACTTATTACCGAACATTCTTTGATTAACTTGGACTTTGCCGATGTTAAGGCGATTATGAAGGACGCGGGCTCCGCTCTTATGGGTATTGGTCGCGCATCTGGTGAAAATCGTGCAGCAATCGCAGCGCAGCAGGCCATTGAATCTCCACTTATTGAGGTATCTATCGATGGTGCACGTGGCGTATTGTTCTCGATTGCTGGTGGTTATGATGTAACTATGAGCGAAATGCAGGAAGCCGCAGAGCTTATTACTGCAAGTGTCAGCCCAGATGCAAACATTATTTGGGGTGCTTCCGTACGTCCAGAGCTTGAAGATGAGATTATTGTCACCGTAGTAGCAACCGGATTTGATTCCGAATACTATCGCGATGATCCACGCGCACAAGAAGTATTCCAGGCAACCGAAATTCGCGCAACTGAACCTAGCCAGACGATGGCAGATCCAGTAGCGAATGCAGAGCCAGAAGTAGAAACGAAGGTAGAAGAGGCAAAGGCTGCTTCCGACTTCGCTGATGCAACGACAGTTAATATGTGGGACAACATCCGTACGGATAGTGGTGACGGGGATAACGATAGTGATATTCCAGCCATCTTACGCCGTCGTAAGAAGAATAAAGATTAGGGAGGCTTAGCTTATGAGCCACCTAAAAATTGGTGAAAGTAAAGTAATCGAGAGTCGTGAGTCCCAGGATGGGACCATGATTCGCCGTCGCCGCGTTTCTTTGGATGGAAAGCATCGTTTTACTACGTATGAACGCATTGAACGTCCAGGCATGATGGTGCGCAAGCGTAGCGGTTCGCGTGAGGCATTTGATCGCGAGAAGCTAATGAAGGCTGTTCGCAACTCTGTCGGCAAGTATTTTGATAGTGATTTTGATGTCCAAAATATCGTCGACAAGGTAGAGGAGCTAATCTATGAGCGCGGTAAGGATGAAATTCCTTCTAGCTTGATTGGTGAAACTATTCTTGAAGTGTTGTCCGATACCAACGAAATGGCATATGTGCGTTTTGCTAGCGTATTTAAGGAATTCAAGACTTTGGATGATCTCGAGCGCAGTATTATGGAGCAGCGCGAACGCATGAAGAGCCGTAAGGCAAAGAGGGAGTAATTAGATGAGGGTGGTAATTATTTGGCGCGATAATACCGACTATGCACGTATGGTAATAGATTGGTTGCGCGATTTTGAGATTCGTTCTGGCAAACAGATTGAGAGTTTGAGTCCGGATGAGCCAGAGGGTGAAAGTCTTTGCAGGGCCTATGACATTGTCGAATATCCGACAATGCTGGCGATTGATACGGATGGCTCTTTATTGCAGATGTGGCGTGGTACCGATATGCCGCGCATTAGTGACGTCTCGTATTATTTAATGGAGCACTAATGAAACATAATAAATTAGTTTGTGGTTGCTCGACAAAAGCGCGAAAAACGTGGCGGTTTTGATAAAAAGATTTTTCTAATTGAAGAAAAATAGAACACGACTTCTGAAATATCTTGCCTGGGTGCAAGATATTTTTGTTTTTGAATAAATATGATATAATGCAAGCATAAAGCGTTTGAGCAGCTATCAACTGCGAGCTGGTGGAAGAACGACGTATCTAGTGCGAGAAGGTAAGTCCATTAGAACCACCCGTGAGTCTGCGTAAAAGATTAATCGAGTGCTAGAGTAATCTAGAAGTTGGATGGTACCGCTCAATAGAGTTCCAATGCAAATTGGAATTTTTTTATTCAAAAGAAAGGAGTGCGTGAGCATGAAGTATAAATATGGTGAACGACGTCGTGCAAGTGAATACGAAAAAGCCCTCGTCGAGACCTGGAAGAAAAAAAAGACTTTTGAAAAATCGATTGAGCAGCGCGACATTGATAATTCATACGTATTTTATGACGGCCCGCCATTCATTACAGGCAACCCACATCACGGCACATTATTATCTTCAATCGTGAAGGATGCGGTGCCTCGCTACTGGACTATGAACGGTAAGCGCGTTGAGCGCCGCTGGGGCTGGGACTGTCATGGTTTGCCGGCAGAAAACTTCGTTGAGAAGCAACTTGGCATTACGGATCGCCGCGAAATCGGCACAAAATGGCCACTTGAGACTTATATCACCAAAGCACGCGAGTCGATGGTTGCCAACTCTGAGACCTGGGAATCTACAATTGACCGCATCGGTCGTTGGGTAGACTTTAAGGGTGCTTACCGCACGATGAATAAGGACTTCATGGAGTCTGTATGGTGGGCATTCAAGACCCTCTACGAAAAGGGAAAGATTTATGAGGGCGAAAAGGTATTAATGTATGATACTAAATTTGCCACTCCTGTTTCTAAAGCAGAAGTCACGATGGATAATGATGCGTACCAGACGGTTACTGATCCATCTGCGTATGTGAAGTTTAAGCTCGCTGATCGTGACGAGTATATCCTTGCCTGGACGACAACTCCTTGGACTTTGCCGGCTAATATGGCATTGGCGGTCTCTGAGAAGTTGGAATATGGCCTCTACGACGTTGATGGCGTAAAAATGATTGTGGCTACGAAATTGGCCGAAAAACTCTTTGGAGAGGGCGTGAAAGCTGAGAAGAGCTATTCTGGTAAAGAGCTCGAGGGTTTGAAATATGAACCGCTCTTCGTGATGAACGATAAGATTGGCAAGGATAAGAATGCTCATAAGGTGCACGTTGCCGACTTTGTTAGCGCCGAGGATGGTACGGGCATCGTGCATATTGCGCCAGCTTATGGTGAAGACGACTATGCGCTAGGTAAGCGCGATAAGGTGCCAGTACGCCATACGATTGACGACAATGGCTATTACTTCCCAGAATGGACGGAGAAATTACACGAGATTGGCGTACGTGATACCGATGAAAACGGCATCGAAGTCTGGGCTGGCAATAAATTTATTGCAAAGTGCCTAGAAGAAAAGGGTATCATCTGGAAGATTGAATATATCAAGCACGAATATCCATTTAACCCGCGCAGCAAGCAGCGTATTATGTATCGCGCATTCCCGAGCTGGTTCTTTGACGTAGAGGGCAGCAAGGAATTAATGCTTGAGAAAAATGAAGATATTAACTGGTTCCCGGCACATCTCAAGCACGGTCGTTTTGCAAAGAATATCGAGCAGGCACCGGACTGGAATCTATCCCGTGACCGTTTTTGGGCAACGGCAATGCCAGTTTGGAAAGGCGATAAGGGTTCCATTAAGGTAGTTGGCTCTTATGATGAGCTCTACGAGCTATCCGGTGTTCGTCTAGAAGATTATCATCGCCCGTGGGTAGATGAAATTGAATTTGATATTAATGGCGAGCATTTCAAGCGTATCGACAAGGTATTAGACTGTTGGTTCGAATCTGGTTCGATGCCATTTGCGCAGATGCATTATCCATTCGAGAATAAGGAAAAGTTCGAAAAGAACTATCCTGCAGACTTTATCGTAGAATATGTCGGTCAGGTACGTGCATGGTTCTATTATGTCCACGTAGTGAATACTGCGATCTTTGGCGAATGTGCATACAAGAACGTCATTACAACTGGTACCTTGGCTGGTAATGACGGCCGCAAGATGAGTAAGTCTCTCGGTAACTATACTGATCCAAACGAATTGATGGATAAGTTTTCGGCGGATGCTTTGCGCTTCCAGTTGCTATCCAGTCCTGTGCTTGCCGGTGAGGATTTTGCGCTTATCGACAAGGATGTATCTGATACTGCACGTAAGCTTACGATGATTTGGAACGTCTACGACTTCTTTACGATGTATGCCGAGGTTGATGGTTGGGAATATAAGGGCAAAACCTTGAAGGCACCAGCTAAACTTGAGAATGAGTTGGATAAGTGGATTATTAGCCGCGTTTACCAATTACGCAATGAGATTACCGATAATATGGAAATCTATAATATTCCAGCTGCGCTCGCAGGTGTTTTGCCATTTATCGATGATCTTTCGAACTGGTTTGTGCGCCGCAGCCGTCGTCGTTTCTGGAAATCCGAATCTACGACCGACAAAGAAGAGGCATACGCAACGTTACATTATGTACTCAGCTACACGGCATTAATTTTGGCGCCATTCGTACCATTCCTTGCGGAAGAACTCTGGCAGAATATGATGGGTGGCGAAAGCGTACATCTATTAGATTGGCCAAAGGCCGGTAAGATTGATGAGGTTGTGATCGAAAAGATGAGCAACTGCCGCGCAATTATTACCGAGGGCTTGGCGCTTCGTATGGCTCGTGATGATGGTTTTGGCCAGATTAAGGTACGCCAACCACTAGCGAAACTTACTTACGGAGGCGAAAAGTTGGATGATTTCTATGAGCAGATTATTGCCGAAGAAGTTAACGTTAAAAAAGTTGCCCATGGCAAAAAACTTGTACTCGACAAAAAGTTGACCGACGAACTACGCGCAGAAGGATTTGTTCGCGAGTTGATTCGTTTTGTTCAGGCTGCGCGCAAGAAAGCCGGCTTGAATGTCGACGACCGCATTAAGCTTTCTGTATCGGTAGATATCCCAGAGGAACACCTCGAGATGTTTAAAAATGAGGTGCTCGCAACCGATCTCTCTAAGGATGGCAACTATGACTATGATGAGATTGTGAAGGTAGAAGGGGAGAACGTCACGATTTCGCTCGAGAAAGCATAATAAGCTCATAGGAAACAAAATAACGTCGTCGCTTGGCTGGACAGGCCATCGTGAGCGACGTTATTTTTGTTTTCATTATTATCATTTATGCCGCCTGGAGCATATTTTATTGTTATATAATTCGGCGAGAATAATATTTTTGGAATTTTTCAAGGGTGGTTTTACCTCTGTTAAATTTGACAAAATAGCAAAAAATAAGCATAAGCATGCTTGACAAAAAAGCATAAGTGTGATAGCATGAAGACAGTTGGAACAGAAACCAACACAAAAACGAACATCAAATTCCAAAACGGGTATCAAGGAAGGAGAAATCGAGAGAGAAACATAGAAAGGAAAACAAATATAAAATATGAGTAACTTCGCACAGATGACAATTCCAGTAGAGGCCGACGGTATAGTAGATGACCAAAAGGAATTCGAAAAACAACAAGAAAAAAACGAAGCCAAATTATTAGAAGAAATTGCGCATAGTATCGAGGACGAAGAATTACAATTAGGAGATTATGAAGACATAGAAGGCGACCTCGTACGTAAACCAAAGGCAAGAGAATACTCAGCGAAAGCACTAGATAAAGTGCAAGCAAGAAAAATTGGTCGTGTAGCTATATTATTTAGCCGGTAAGCCATAATTACGAAAAACAAACACTAAAAGAAAGAGGTAAGCTTATAAGATAAACAAAGAGTTTTGCTCGAAAAGATAGATCAATCAGACGCAGATTGGTCTATTTTTTTATTCCATGTTGTAGCGGTGCTTGACAATTTTAAAACGGTAGTGCTAAAATGAAGCAAAATAGGTCAAAAACAAAAATATAAATAGGAAAAAAGAGAAATGTCAGGCGAAAATCCTAAAGTTGGCGCTTCGGGGAGCGAAGCAAATAAGTGGGACATGACTCCACCTAGCGCAGAAAATAGCGAGGTGGCAGATCGTGATGCGGAATATTACCGCAATAATCCTGACGAGATTAATAATCTCGTTGCGGAATTAATTCGGCTACGCGGCGGTGCGGATAGTACCAAGGAAGGCACTTGGGATAAGAGTGCGCGCGCTTACGTTGGCGACGACGGAATGCCACGCGACTGGGCTCATCTCACTGGTTACTTAAAGAAGAATCCTGACGCTCTTGATGCAATTATGGATGAGTACAATAATCTCAAAAATCCTGCAGAAGAAGATGATGCTGCGGCAGCGGGAGGCGGCGAAGATAGTGCCGAATCCGCAGAGGCAAAAGAGCATGATCGCTTGGCCACGGCCGTATATAAACATGATTTTACTGAAATATGGGGCGCCGCAAGAGCTACCGGTATCGAACTAAAAAACATCCGGGATATTCGTGAATTCTTTTCTAATGAAGATATTCAGAAGCTTCTAGACTATATGGATAGAGACGTCGATGATGGTTCTTCCGCGGCGGAGTCGGAGCCGGTGGTTGCTCCAGTGGCGGCCGAAGCATCTGCTGCCACCAAGACGACAGCAGAGGCGCCAGCAGAAGAAAACGTCGGGGCAGCAGCAGATCCAGCTGTAGCTGAAGGTGTTGTTACGAGCGAAGAGACTCCTAATGCATTAAAGCCATCGGAAGTTGTCATTGCTCCGGATGGAACTGAAACCGTAGTTGATAATAATAGCGAAAATGATGCCGCGACAATGGGAGGCGGTGAAGATGGTGTCGACGAAAATGAAAACGAAGAGCAAGAAAAGCATGTCGGCTTATTCAGGAAGATTGGTAACCACATTGGCAATTTCTTGAGCAGACACAAAGCAGGTATATTGTTGGGTAGCCTAGCGATCATGCTTGCTGCAAATGTGACTTCACATCTTAATCCGGAGATGCTCGACCGGTATGTAAATGGAAAACTGAATACTGACAACAGGATTGAACAGACTGGTGAAATGCCTGATTACGGTGACTTTATCGAAGAGATGGAGAGCCATGGTATCTTGGACAACTATGGCGAGAAAGGCATGTGGGAGAGTGACAATAAGACTGGTAGATATAATTATGCTGCAGCAGATGAAGTTGCAGAAGCCGTGGGCACGAGCGACGCTCGCGAAATGTTGAAGTATACCGCATTTAACCAGTCTGAGTCGTTTGCCGATTACTATACTGCAATGCCTGATGAATGTCGTCCAGATAGTTTAAAGGGTATCGATAACATTCTTGATATGGAAAAGGCTATTGAGAGCTTATCCGATGATGAACATAAAGCTATTTTCGAATCATTTAGCGATACGCTCGATAACGCGACGGTTGAGGATGTTGTGCTGAATGGCCAATATGATAACGCATATATGCGTCTAAGGAACCCGGATGGTGATGTTGTTCATGAAAATATGCAGCTTGTACGTTGTGTGACAACGGAAAATGGCACTCACGCCAAGAAGATTATTCTTCACGACAAAGATGGCAACGAAATCGGTTCGTTTATCGTTAAAGCAAATGATGGTACTGATGGCACGAAGAAGGGTTGTATGCAGATTGTTCGCGTAAAGGGTTCTTCGGAATTGAGCCAACTAGAAGAGGTTCCAGCTAATCCGGAACACCCGGATGAGCCAGAGACTCCACCTGAGACTCCTCCAGAGACTCCACCAGAAACTCCTCCTGAGACTCCTCCGGAAACTCCACCAGAGACTCCTCCTGAGACTCCACCTGAGACTCCACCAGAAACTCCTCCAGAGACTCCACCTGAGACTCCTCCGGAAACTCCACCAGAGACTCCTCCTGAGACTCCTCCTGAGACTCCTCCAGAGACTCCAGCGCCAAAGGCTCCAGTCGAGGATGAAAGTTCTGGCACTAGGGTTGATCAGCAGGAACAAACATTACCTGTTACGAATGTCGAGGATGAAAGACCAGGCGATAGCTATAATCCAGAAGCTAACACTACTGGCCCAACACATGAAGTCGGCGCAGGCGACAATAACAGTGATGGCGTAGTTGATGCTGGTGCAACACAGACTGGTGAACAAGATACAAATCTCCAGAGCAGCGACAACTCCGGCAATACTATTGCCGAAAATGTTGAAATGGCTGACGGTACGGATGCTAGCGGGGGAAACCACGTGGGAGACATAGTTGCGGGAGATCCACAAGAAGCCACTCGCTATGAGAATGATCAGCAAAATGCTGCAGACCAGAATAGAGTCAATGAGACACTTGACCAAGCGGCTGAATCTGTAGATACGTCCGATAACGGCCAGGCGACGGGCGCAAATAACGGCGAAGACTTCGATAATGGCGATTTCGCACTAGACAATGGTGCGACGAATGGTGGTAACTAGGCCACAAATATGAGTTTAGGTTTATTAAAAGGAGTAATAAACATGCAAAAACAAACAAATATCAAATTTAAACGGAGACTGAGAGTTGCTGGTTTGGCCTCGATCCTCTTATCGGTATTGATGCCGGTAGCGGGGTATGCGTGGGGGCCAGAACGCGATACCTACACGATGGAATCGCCGGCCGACCATGTAACTTTCAACTCTATCACGAACAACAACAAGCTTGGCGATGAGCGCAACTTTGTTCGTGTAGGCGAGGCGGATTCTGAAGCTGCTTATACGGACGAAATCAAGATTGTTCCTGGTAAAGAATACGAAGTGTATATCTATTACCACAACAATGCTGGTTCGAACTTTAATGACGGCGCACATCAGGGTATTGGTATTGCTGATGGTGTAAAGATTACGTCAACTTTCCCATCTACCGTGAGTGCTTCCAAGAAGGGCAAGGTCAGCGCAATTATTTCTGCGACTGATGCTACTCCGAAGGAAGTCTGGGATGAAGCGTATTTTACGACTGATTCAGAAACCGATATTGTACTAAAGTACGTCGATATGTCCGCCAAGATCTATAACCGCGGCAAGACGAATGGCATGAATTTGTCTGAGTCTTTGTTTACGGATAAGGGCCAATTAATTGGTGTAAATACATTAGATGGCCGCTTACCGGGCTGTTCGGAATATTCTGGTCATATTGTCTATCGTGTTCGTGCTGAACAGGTAGGTGCCAAGGTTAGCAAGAGCGCATCTCTTGACGGTACTAACTTCTTTAAGGTAGTTAATCCAAAACCTGGCGATACAGTAACTTATAAAGTCGAATTCGAGAATACTGGTACTGCAGACCTTACGAATGTGACTTTCCATGATAAGTTACCAAATGGCGTAACATTAATTCCTGGCACTACCAAGGTAGTTAATAGCGCCAATCCAAATGGTGTAATAATGAAAGACGTCATTGGTACCGTTGGTATCAACACGGGCATTTACTTACCAACCGGTAAGTCCACTATTACTTACCAAGTTAAAGTTAATGAAGACATCGTAAAAGACGGTGTGTGTGGCACCAACTCTTTCACGAATACAATCTTCGTTGATCACGACGCAGGTGAGTTGAAGGATACTTCGACTATTCAGGTAGAACGTACCTGTACGAATGATGAAGAACCGGGCACTCCACCAGAGTTGCCGAAGACCGGTCCTGGCGAAATTGCATTAGCAGTCGTCGCGATCGTCTGTGTGATGGTAGGTATATATTATTGGTATCGTAGCCAGAAAGAAGTTGATATGCTCCAAAAAACTGCAACTGGCAAAGATAAGAACCCTTCTGAAAAGAAGTAAATAAACAAAAAATAGCTCCTTTAGTAGGAATAACCGCTAGTCTGGGTATCCTAGCGGTTATTCCTTGTCTTTTAGGGATTTTTCTGATATAATGTAAGAACTAATAAAGGAATTTTATGAAAAAAGCAGTCATAAAGGTCGGCGGTAAACAATATGTTGTCGCTGAAAAAGAGACCCTCCGTGTGGACCTCCTCCCGGAAGGAACTAAAGATCTCGCTTTGGACGCTTTGCTCGTGATTGACGGCGACAAGACCACCGTTGGTGATCCAACCGTTAAAGGAGTAAAGGTTAAGGCGAAGGTTGTAGAAGCCAAGGTAGCTGGCGACAAAGTTCGCGTTATCCGTTACCATTCTAAGAAGCGTGTCCATACCGAAACTGGTCACCGCCAGAAGTACTCCGAAATCGAAATCGAGAGCATTGGTAAATAACAAAAATCTCCCAGTAAAATGGGAGATTTTTTGATGCGAAATATGGTGCCCCAGGTCAACCCCAACAGAATAATTAGAACAAATAATTTGTGGAGACATTTAGCCTCCATATAGGCGATGAATAAATATTTATCTTCCATGTGGGGACTAAAGAGGAGTGCGATGGAAAAAGAACAAAAAAATAATACTATAGCGATAATAGTTATTGTTCCATTGTATGTGTTAGATTAGTTATGTCGCAAAGCGCTTGTGGTGTGTTATTATTAATATTAGTATGAGTGTGGTAATAGGAATTTTAATTGGCTTGTTAATGCTAATGCTGCTCGTGACGGCGCATGAGTTTGGTCACTTTATTGCCG
The DNA here is from genome assembly GCA_024402845.1 of Candidatus Saccharimonadota bacterium. Taxonomy (GTDB): domain Bacteria; phylum Patescibacteriota; class Saccharimonadia; order Saccharimonadales; family Saccharimonadaceae; genus UBA2834. The sequence continues at coordinate 28,808 of JAKSSY010000001.1, forward strand.
CTAGGCGCAACGGGGTAGAAGTAGAAGAATTTGGTATCGGCTTTCCGCCGAGAGCTATTGCTTGGAGAAAAGTTAAAGGCAAATGGCGTCTGTTAAAGAAGTCTGAATGGGAAAAAGCACCTGGCGAAGGTACGATTATTTCTTTGAACTGGTTGCCGATTGGTGGTTTTTGCCAGATGAAGGGCGAAAGTGCTGCTGATACGACAAAGGGGAGTTTTGGCAAAGCTAGCTTTTGGCGCAAGACGAAGATTCTATTTGCTGGCGTAATGATGAACTGGTTTGTTGCGTTCGTAATTTTCACCGTGCTCGCTTGGGCTGGCATGCCACATTTTATCGAGAATCAGTTCCAGATTGATTCCGATATTCGCACGATTGGTATTTCTGACGTAACGGTTAGTAATATTGTGAATGGTAGCCCCGCCGCTCAGGCTGGACTACGTAATGGCGATGTATTGGTGTCTATGAGGACAACCAATGTGGAAGACCTAAACCGTACTTATATTCATTCTGTAGATGATGTACTTAAATATGATGAAGAACATGCTGGTCAAAGTATCTATATCACTTATGAACGTGGTGGTGATACTACGATGGTCGAGACGAAGCTGAACGAGGCTGGCGCAGAATATATTCTTGGTGCAACGATTTCTGGTGAAGCCGTATATCAAAGTACTTGGAGTGCTCCAATTGTGGGCCTTGGCGTGACGGCGCAGTTGACCGGTGAAACCTTTAAGGGCGTAGGCCAAATGATCGTGAATCTGTTTAGCGGCGCAATCAAGCAGGTTAGCCCAAATGAAGAAGTACGCGCGGATGGTTCGAATGAGCTAAAGCAGGCGGGAGATTCCGTATCTGGCCCAGTTGGGATTGTTGGCGTATTATTCCCGAAGGTAGCCCAGAGTGGCGGCAGAAACCTAGCGTATCTAGTTGCATTAATTTCCGTATCGCTTGCCTGTATGAATGTGTTGCCGATTCCGGCGCTAGATGGTGGCAGATGGTTGCTTATAGCGATTTATAAACTACTCAAGAAGAAGCTTACGAAAGAGACGGAAGAGAAGATCGTAAGCAGAGCTTTCATGGTGATTTTGGCAATTGCCCTAATCGTAACAATATTAGATATAACGAGGATAGTAGGATGAGCACAGAAAAGACTACCGAAAAGAAGCAGTCTGCTACGCGCAAGCGTAATTTCATCGATGACTTCTGCCAAAAATTGGAGAAGAAGTCAAAGCAAAGTAAGGGTTGGGAATTAGCTCTCAATATTGTATGGGTATTTATGATGCTCGTCTGGGTAGCAGCGGTATTGGTTGCAACTCAGCTATTGCTCCGTCTAGTATTGATTAATTTAATGCATCTAGACCAGGCATCAATGAGCACAAATGCATTGCAGACACTCTATTCTGCGCTTGTATATGTTGTTTCGTTGGCAATCACGATATTTGTTCCGTGGAAACTCGCAAAGTCCAAAACGACGCGTGATGAGCTTGGTTTGCGCGGTCTGCCTACCTGGACAGATATCCTACTTGCGCCAGTTGGCTTCATCGTCTTCATGATTGTAGCGGTAATTCTCGTAGCAATTCTCCAATCTATATTCCCAGGCATTAACTGGAACGAATCTCAAGATGTTGGCTTCAGCAATCTTATTTCCTCGAGTGACTTTATCTTGGCGTTTATCTCGCTAGTTGTGGTTGCACCAGTGGCAGAGGAATTAATCTTCCGCGGTTGGCTATATGGCAAGCTCCGCGCAAAGATTCCAGCTATTCCGGCAATGCTCGTCGTATCGATTTTATTCGGCATCGTGCATGGTCAATGGAATGTGGGCGTAACAGTATTTGTGATGAGCATCGCAATGTGTACACTTCGCGAGATCACTGGTACGATTTGGGGTGGCATCTTGATTCATATTTTGAAGAATGGTATCGCATTCTACTTCCTCTATGTCAATCCGATGATGATACAATAAAAGTATTATGCCGGAGTTGCCAAAAGTTGAAACGATTAGGCGTGGGCTCGATAAATTTATAATCAACAAAAAGATTGCGAACGTCAGCATTTTGTGCGAAAAAAGTTTTCGCGGAAATAAGGACTTTATCCTTGGGCAGAAGATCGTAAAGATTGATCGTCGCGGGAAAGCCTTACTGATTAAGCTTGAAAATAATTTTTGGATGATGATTCATTTACGTATGACCGGGCAATTGATTTTTGTTGGAAAAGAGAAGTTTGCGGCGGGGCATCCGGATGGCGGTTTTACGGAAGAGATGCCGGGGCGACATACGCGTGTGTATTTTGAATTTGATGACGGTACGCATCTTTATTTTAATGACCTGCGTAAGTTTGGCTTTATTTCTGTGATGGACGAACTCAGTTTGGTGGCCGATCCATTTTTGACGAAGTTGGCGCCAGAGCCATGGGATATGAGCAAAGACGCTTTCTGGGAGATGTTGCAACGCCACCAGAATTCGCCAATTAAGGCAGTGATTTTGGACCAACACAATATTGCTGGCGTTGGTAATATCTATGCGGATGAAGGATGCTTTTATGCGAAGATTTTGCCTTGGCGCAAGGTTTCGACGTTGTCGCGCGAGGATGCCGACTTGTTGCTTGAAGGGGTATGTAGTGTGATGCAGGCCTCGATTGATAGTGGCGGCTCTACGATGAAGGATTATGTACGCGCGGACGGAACGAAAGGGAGTTATCTCGAGAAATTTGCGCAAGTATTTCGTCGCGAGGGCTTAGAGTGTGCAAGATGTGGCGGCGAGATACAGAAAACGCGTACGGCTGGGCGCGGGACACATTATTGTCCGGGGTGTCAGGAATAATGATAAAGATTTTTTATGGCAATGACCGCGTAAAAGCGCGCGAGATGATTGATAAATTGCTCGGTAAAGATTATGAAGTGATCGAGGCGGAGAATCTGACGCGTGGCGATATGGATTCTGTTTTCTATGGGACTTCGCTTTTTGGCGAAACGAGAAAGATTTTGGTTAAGTCTTTATCTGAAAATAAAGAATGCTGGGCAGTGTTGTCGAATTACTTGAAGACGACGCATGATGTGATTATTTTGGAGAATAATATCGATAAACGTTCGGTAACTTATAAGGCACTCGCGAAGGGAAAAGGCGTTGAGTTTAAGGAATTCAAACTAGCGGAGCAGATTGATAAGAATTTGGTTTTTGATGTTTTCGAGATGGCTTATCGCAAGAATGGAAAGAAGGCAATTGAACTTTGTGAGAAGATTGAGACGACGAATGACCCATATATGTTTATGGGCTTGATGGTTTCACAAGCATTCAAGAAACTAGAAATGCGCCAGAAAAAGGCAGAGCAGGTGATTAAGATTCTCGGTGATACGGATATGAATATGAAAACTTCAGGTGTGGAGCCTTGGAATTTGATTAAGATGTCGCTACTTTTGATAGCGAATGTTTGATAAAATAAACATATGGCTGATGTAGCGAAAAAAGAAAGACAAACGCTTGGTAGAGTTCTTCTAGCTTATAGCGCCCTTACTGGCGTATTGTCGATTGTTTATCTTATTCGTTTTATCTTTATGGATAATGAAGAAAACGGTTTCATCGCGGCATGCGCATTTGCGGCAACGATGCTATTCGGCACATTCTTATCGATTGGTCTGAATTATACAATTCGCGTACCGCGTGGCAAGGACGATGACAAAAGTCAGGTGATTGCGGGGGCAATTATAGCAATTCTTGGCACGGTGATTTGTGTTTCGATGCAGATTAATATGGGAGTTGGATCTTATTGGTTCCTACCGGTAGCTTATTATATTCAGAGTGCGTTGATTGTCATTATCTGCTTATTGTCGTTGAAGTTTTATAAAAGATAAAAAAATATCTCCGAAATTAATCGGAGATATTTTTGTTTGCTAGGACTTAAGCTGCATGTACTTCTACGCGAGTGCGTGGAACGCTCTTGCCGGAGAAGTGGCTCTTTTTGGTCTTTACGAAGACTACCTTACCATCGATAGCAGCATGGATGGTGAAGTTGCGGCTCATGAAAGTGCCTGGGCCTGCAATTTTGGTAGCACCGGTTTGGCGGACGAGTACTTCGCCAGTCTTAACCTGTTGACCACCAAAGCGCTTGACGCCAAGTCTTTGGCCGGCATTGTTGTGTAGGTTTTTGCTGGTACCGCCAGCTTTGACATGTGACATATTACTACTTTTTCCTTAATACTATTATTTGACGCGCAACGATTTGGTCCTCTCTGTAATACAAGAGGTCATCGTAAGACGCATAACGATACTTTATGGCATTATAGCCCAATTTCTCAATTTCGTCAAGGATATTTACCCCTTGATAAGAGCCGTCCGGGCGCTTCCATGCAGGGGTGGCAAGAGCGAGCTGTGCACCGGCAGGAATTTGGCCTGATAGATTCTTAAGAAAAGCAGTGAGGAGATTCTTTGCGTCGCCCTGAAGCTCGCGTAGCTTGACCTCTGCTGGTGGATTCGAAAGAGGGTGGCCGAGGTAGATTTCGGATGCGATGAAGTCTACTGGCGCTTGCCATTTGTGATCTGTGGCGTCGCCGGCTTCTAGGCGAAGTTTTGGTGCGCCTTGTTTTTGGAGTTTTGGCGTGCGACCAGTGATCCAATCGAGGTTTTTCTGGGAATATTGAATCATTTTTTCGGATAGATCAGTGCCGTAGGCAGAGTAACCCATAAGCACGCTTTCCTGAAGAATGACACCGGTGCCACAGAATGGATCGAGGACGGTGCCGGATTTGGCGCCGGATGTAGCAAGATTAATAAGAATCTGCGCTAGCTTTGGTGGTAGCATGCCGACAAAAGCATCGCGGGCAGGGCGGGCCTGATCGCGTTTTGCGTATGACGTGATGTTTTGTGTGCCGATAGAAACGGCGGTGTATTTGCTGTATTTGATGATTTCGATATGATTGACCTTTTCGCCAAGCTGATTGTGGTGAGAAGTGGCGGAAGGAAGAACTGGACTTTTGCCATTAGGAACAAGGCGGACATTGCGACCGTGGCGCTTTAGCATGTTCTTGTATTTGAGAGCGAGCTCCCAGGTTTTGCGCGGGTTGGCATGCTCGGAATAATCTGAGATACCGAGGGTGATTTTGCCCTCTGGTAGATTCGATAGGTAATCCTGAACTGGTTCATCGATGATGCGGGCGGCTTTGATAGTGCCACCAAGACGGTCTAGTTGGATAGAATGCGCATTTACGATTGCGAGATTAGGTCCGACCTGCTTTACTTTGCTGCTAGAAAAAAGCGCCTCAAGCTCGGCGAGGGAAAGTTTAGGCTCACGACCTAATACTAATAGAAAATTCATATGCTATAATTTTACCATATGTTTAAGAAAATTTTGAGTTTCATAACTCTGTTGTTGGTGGCCTTTGTGGCTTGGAATGCCTTTACGGCAAGCTCTGGCGTGGAATTAACTCCGGAAGTGGCGCAGGTGTCGCCGCTCGCGTCAAAATTTACAAAAGTCGTAGATGATTCGGAATATCTAACTTTCCTTGGTGCGACGATATATTCGTTGAAGAACATCAATATCTGGGTTTTGCTTTTATTGATCCCAGAACAGATTATGATGTACTATGCGGCGGGGCAGATTTATTTTGCATTTTTGACACAGCGAAAGAGCTTCAAGATATCTCAGGGTAAGCTTACGCGTATTTCTTTGGAGATTAACTTCGTGAACCACGCTTTGCCGAGTGGCGGCGCGAGCGGTCTGGCGTATCTGATTTGGCGTCTAAAAGATTACAACGTATCGGCAGGGCAGATTAGCTTTATTCATATTTTGCGTTATGGCATCTGTGCGATTGGTAATGCATTGCAGACTGTAATTGCGATTATTATTGTGCTTGCGACGAATCAGGTGGAGCCGAGTGGTTATTGGGCACTAATCGTGGCGGCTGGTATTGCGCTAGGTATTATTGGCTTGATTATTGTGGCATGGTTGATTGTGCGCAAGCAGAAGAATATCGACTGGCTATCCGCTACGGCAACGAAGTTTATTAATAAGGTTGTACGTAAGATTTCGCGCGGCAAGAAGCGCAAGTTCCTAAAGGAAGAAGACGTCGTAAAGTTCTTTGCCGATTTGCGCGAGGATTATCTAAACCTCAAGAAGAACCGTAGGATTTTGTGGAAGCCAATGATTTGGGGCTTGTTCTATTCATTCTTGGAGCTTGCTACTTATTGGGTGATTGGTTGTGCTTTGGGACATCCGGAGATTTTGCCACAGATTATGATTGCTGAGGGTCTTGGCAGTGTAGTCGGTACAGTAATGGTAACTCCTGGTGGCATGGGAGGCTATGAGGGCGCATTTGTGGCGTCTTTGGTAGCGACGGGCGTAGATTTCCAGATTGCGACAATTACGGTCGTTGTGACGCGCCTATTCGTGCTTGTAGGTACGATTGTGAGCGGTTGGGGCTTCTACCAGCAGGCTTTGATGTCTCGCGAAGATAAATTTGTTCTCCCGGACGAAAAGAAAGATTAGCGATGGAGCCGACGCAAGTTTATAGCGTATCGGATTTCCAAGCGGTTTGTAACCAGATTTTGGACAACGCTTTTACGGGTGTTGTAATTGAGGGCGAGGTTGCGAGCTTCAAGATTAATCAAGGGAAGTTTGTATTCTTTGATTTGAAGGACGATCAGTCGAGCATTGGCTGTTTCATGCTGAAGTTTGCGCTGCGTTTTCCGCTAGAAGATGGAATGAAAGCGCGTGTTCGCGCTATACCAACGCTTACGAACTGGGGCCAGTTGTCTGTGACCGTACAGGCAATTATGCCGGTAGGTGAGGGGAGCCTAAAGAAGAGTTTTGAGCTTCTAAAGAAGAAGCTGACCGACGAGGGTCTGTTTGCGCCAGAAAAGAAGCGTCCACTGCCGGGGAATATTGTGAAGATTGGCGTGATTTCTAGTACGCAGGCGGCTGGCTATGCGGATTTCTGTAAGATTTTGAATGAACGCTGGGGTGGACTTGAGGTTCAGGTGGCGCATTGTCAGGTGCAGGGAATGGTAGCGGCGGATCAGATTATTAAGGCGCTAGCTTATTTTAATGAGCGCTCTGAGATGCAAGTAATTGCAGTGATTCGTGGCGGCGGTTCGGCGGATGACTTGGCCGTGTTTAATGACGAGGCGTTGGTGCGCGCGATTGCGGCATCGAAGATTCCGGTTATTACGGGAATTGGTCACGAAATCGACGAGAGTTTGTGTGATTTGGCGGCTGATGTGGTGGCTTCTACGCCTTCAAATGCGGCGCAGATGCTGACGCGCGATCGTAGAGAGATTATTGATAGCATCCACGGCGACGTAAAACGAATAAATAATTTATTCAATACGAAGGTGAATGAGGTAGTTGCTGCTAACAGGGATGAAATGCTACGTTTGGGTAAGGATATTGTTGTAAGAATTACAACAATAGATAACGAAGTGAAGGCACAATGTAAAATTATAGAGCAATTAAATCCGGAAAGAGTACTCGAGCGTGGCTATGCGCTAATGAAAGGTGAAGTTGGCGTAGGTAATGTTGTAGAAATTACAACACATAAGCAGGAAATTAAGGCAAAAATAACAGAGGTAAAGGAGAGATAATGGCAAAAAACGTTAGCGACAAGATTTCTGAGCTAAAAACAGGGGTAGATTGGTTCTATTCTGACGATTTTAAGCTCGAAGAAGCGGGCGAAAAATACAAAGATTTAACAAAGCTCGCCAAGGAGATTGAAAAAGATCTCGAAGAAATGAAAAATGAGATTAACGTAATAGCGGAGGATTTTAGTAAATAGGCGTAAACACTTGCGAAAACGCTTTTGCTAAAATATAATTTAACCATGGACCAGAATTATGGTGGGGCAGCCCCACAAAATCAGAACCCGGGGCCACAGATGCCTCCTGTAAATGCAATGCCAAATCCGGCAATGCCACAGCAACCTATTCAAGCTATGCCTATAGCGCCAACGGCAGGACCGATTGCGCAACCTGGCGAAAAGAAAGGTTCAATCGTTGAGACGATTATTCTTGTAATTGTATGTTTGATTGCGGCTGGTGCGATTGTCGCAGCTGTTATCTTCTATATGAAGTGGGATGAGCTCAATACAGACTTTGAAATTCAGAAGAATGATGCCGTAGCGACGGCTCAGAAAGAGCAAAAAGATCTCGACGAAGCAAACTTTACAGAACGCGAAAAACTCCCAACCCAGCAATTCACCGGTCCAAGTGATTATGGTTCAATTTCCTTCTATCATCCAAAGACTTGGAGCATTTATGTTTCCTCCGACGGTACGCAGAACAGCGACTATGAGGCATATTTCTCGCCAGGTCAGGTAGATCCAATCGATTCCGATACATCTCGTTATGCGCTTCGCTTTATTATTAAGCACGAGCAGGCTGATGATGTAATGCGCGAATACCAGACTAAGGTAAATGATGGCGAGATGACTGCGAGCGTATTTAACGCTGGCAACGGTGCTTCCAAAGTGTCTGGTACGAAGTTTGAGGGTCAGATTGAAGACGAAATCAACGGTATTGTTTTAGTTATCAAGGTCAACGATAAGACCGTACTCCTGCAGACGGACGCAGAAACCTTCCGCGCAGACTATGAAACTTTGATTGCTACTTTGCGTCGTAATTCTTAGTAGTGTAAAATAGGGGGCATGGAGAGTGAGGTATTTGACGCTAGTTCTAGCGTAACTGTGGTTGCGCATGAGTTGAAAGCTCCTTTGAGCTTGACGCGTCAACTCGCTCTTTCTTTGGATTTTGAAGATTCGATTGAAGGGGCGCGCGAGGTTGGGCGCCAGATTGTTGCTACCTCTGAACGTGCCTTGCAACAGGTGAATGATTTAACGAGAATTGCGCGTCTTGATGATGCGCTGTTCGAGATGGAACCAGTAAATCCACGCGTAGTTTGCGACGAGGTGATTTCTGAGCTTTGGCAGCTATTTAGGTTTAATCGTCGCGAGATAGAGATCGAATATCGGAACAAGAGGCGTCTTGCGGTGGCAAATCGCCAGTTGCTGTATTCTGTGGTTTATAATTTTTGCCTTAACGCGATGAATTATAGTGGCGAGGATTTACCGAGTCGTATTTCGGTCTATGATAGGCAGAACAAGATTAGGATTGATGTGCGCGACTTTGGCCCGACGGTGCCGACTAAGGTTTGGCGCGAGATTAAAGATGGCTTCGTGAAGAGGCCGGTAGATATTGCGATGCGTCCTGGTTCGAGCGGTTTAGGGCTTTATATTGCGGCGAAATTCGCCAATTACATGCATTCCGACTTTGGCTTAGTGCGTCATCGTGATGGTACGAGTTTCTATATCGATTTACCGATAAGTGGACAGTTGAGCTTGGTATGATATTCGTAATAGACGATGATCGCGGGTGGGAGAACTACTACCGCAGGATTTTGAAGGGGCATGAGCTGGAGTTCTTCCACGACGGGATTGCTGCGATATCCGAGATGGATGTTGTAACGCCGGATTTCGTGATTTTGGACATTTTACTGGTGGGGCCGACCGGTTTTGCGGTCTTGAATGAGATGCGGAGCTATCCGGAGCTAGCGGAAGTTCCAGTGGCGATTATTTCGAGCGTGGCGATGAAAGATGAAATAGCACAGCAGTATGGCGTTGTGGCGGTATTAGATAAGAGCGAAATGGATCCGAGCGACTTATTAGCGCTCGCAAAGGAGTACGATGGCAAAAAATCCGCGTGATCTTAGGACGGAAGCGATTGTGCTGCGTCGGACCGATTATGGTGAAGCGGATAGGATTTTGCAGCTTTTGACGCCGGAGGGGAAGCGTAGCGTGATTGCAAAAGGGGTGCGCAAGGAGAAATCCAAATTGGCCGGCGGGATTGAGCTTTTTAGCGTGTCGGAAGTGGTAATTCATGAGGGGCATACGGAGCTCGGGATTTTGACCGGAGCAAAGTTAATGGAATATTATGACGCTTTTGTAAAAGATATTGAACTGATTGAGATGGGCGGCGCGATGATGCGCAGCGTGAGCGCGCGGGCGGAACAGGTGGAATCGCCGGAATTTTACAAGATATTGAAGCAGTCGTTACAGGTGATGCAAAAGCATGCCGGCGAGGAGACGCGCTGGAAGGATATTTTGCGTGCGTGGTGGGGGATTAATTTGACGCGTGCGTCTGGGGAAGAAGTGAATTTGAAATTCGACACTGATGGCGAAAAATTGCTAGCGGATGGGCGTTATTATTGGGATGAAGAGCAGGCGGCGCTTGGCAAAGCAGCGGCGGGCAGGATTGGCGCGGATCATATAAAGATGATGCGCATTATGCAATCAATGCCGGCAGAAGTGTCGTTTAAAGTGCAGGGCGCAGATAAGCTAATCGACGAAGTACTTTACGTTGCGCGCTGTGCGGAAAAGATAACCAGTTTGTAGTTATGCTCAAAAAGTGATATGATTAAATTCCCACTATTTGAGAAATAAACTGATGGAAAAACAAGAATCATTTGAGAAGACTGCGGTTCGCGTGTCTTATGTAAGTATTATTAGTAATGCTGTTTTGACGGTATTGAAGCTTTTTGCGGGTATCTTTGCGAAGTCCTCCGCAATGATTTCCGATGCAATTCATTCTGCATCCGATGTACTTAGCAGTATTGTCGTAATTGTTGGCGTAAAAATTGCATCTAAAGAGTCCGACAAGAACCATCCATATGGTCATGAGAGATACGAGTCTGTAGCGGCTATTGTACTATCTGCCATGTTGGGCGCCACGGGCCTTACGCTTGGTTATAATGCGGTCTTGAATCTTATTCGCGGTGATTATGTAGGCTCAGAGATTCCTGGCATTTTGGCGGCCGTAGCGGCGGTAATTTCTATTATCGTAAAGGAAGCGATGTATTGGTATACCCGCTACTATGCCAAGAAGATTGATAGCAATGCTTTGATGGCTGATGCGTGGCATCATCGTAGTGACTCATTGTCTTCTATTGGTTCTTTGATTGGTGTTATGGGTGCTAGGATGGGTCTTGCGTGGTTTGATCCGGCTGCAAGCATTGTGATTTGTTTGTTTATTTTAAAGGCGGCTTATGAGATTTTCTTCGATGCTGTTAATCAGATGGTTGATCATTCTTGTAGCGAGGATGTCGAGAAGGCGATTGTGAAATGCGCAAAGAAACATCCTCGTATGCTTGGTATCGAAAGACTTCGTACGCGTGAATTTGGTAATAAGATTTATGTAGATTTGCGTATCTATGCTGACGATACTATCTCATTTGTTGAAAGTGACCAGATCGCGAAAGAGATCCATGATATGGTTGAGCAGGAATTTCCGAAGATTAAGCATATTAATGTAATGATGCGTCCAAAGACAGTTAAGAAGAAATAAAAAATCCCCGCTGGTTGCGGGGCTTTTTATTGCATTTGCTGTATGTCTGGTCGCTAGTCGTCGTTATGAATCTTGGCGATATCGACTTCCTTGCCGTTAACGACGAAGACGAACTTCTTGTCCATCCAGTCGGCAACCTTTGCAGGACCCTCGTAGGCGCCCTTCCATTCGGCGAAGCCGCGAAGGTCGAATCCCTCGTCGGTGTCGTAGCGCAAATAGAGCGCATCGTCGGTGATTTCGAAATCGACCTTGTTGATGAGTGCCTCCTGGGCGTAGATGGCGTCACTGATGACGATAACACGGGACTTGTCGACGTGAGTCTTGTCGGCGAAGAGTACCGCTGCATCGTAGATGTTGACGATCTCCTCGCGGCCGCTGTGACACTTGATGGCGTGGCAAATCAAATCGATTTCAGCCGGACATAACTCATCACTGAAGGAGCTCTCCAGGAAGAGTTTTGCGAGGCTAGCGCCAGTGTTAGCGTGATTGTCGTCGCCGAAGATGAGTCCGCAGTCGTGGAGAAGGGCAGCAACTTCAGTGAGCATGAGGGCACGCTCGCTGGTGATGCCGTAAGCCTTGACGAATGCGAGGGCAGTCTGGGTGACGCGAATCCAATGGACGAGGCCATGATGGCCTCCAAACTTTTGATGGTCTTTCGGGGTGAACCCGGTAATATACTGATTCCACTGCTTAAATAGTGGATGCGCCATAACCTGGATAGGTACAGGCTCGGATTTGAGATTATTCTTGCACATAAAAACTACCTCCCCTAGTTTCTTTTTTTATTGCACGATAATCGCAAAATGCAATTTTAAGGTACAATCCTTCTATTATAACATAAAATGCGTAAAAAATAAAGGCTTGGGAATTAACAGGGAAGGAAAAACCCCAAAAGTTACACTTTTGGGGGAGTCCTATCTGAGGTGACGGCGTGCGATTGAGGGGGTTTGACGATTCGCCAAAAGATTGTAAATAAGATATAATAATAGATAATTATGGCAAAAATGGAAGATATTGTTAGCCTTTGTAAGCGTCGCGGCTTTAT
>JAKSSY010000010.1 GCA_024402845.1 Candidatus Saccharimonadota bacterium
ACTAATATGGAGCCACGATCGGGGCTTGAACCCGAGACCTCATCCTTACCATGGATGCGCTCTACCAACTGAGCTATCGCGGCAACTTCAGTTATTATACCACAGATCATAGAAGCCGCCAAGCTTAACGGCAATAAAAAATCCACCTAGTTTATAGGTGGATTATTATTTACATATTCGTGTTGTATCGTTCGCGAATATCTTGAGTTCTGTCCTCAAAGGTTGTCTGCATTTTTATCATAGAAAACGCAGTAAAGCCGATCATAAATATCGAAAAGAGGCCAATAATAACGAACATAATCTTTGCGACAGTGCTAATCATCTTGTGTTCAGGGGAGAGAACGAAATCCTCTGGGATGTATTCCTTTTTGCCGTCATCGTATTCGATGGCGAAGTCCATGCGGCAATGCTCGCAGTGAACGTCTCTGTCCCCTACTTTGAACTTTAATGGCGCGCCACACTTTGGGCACTCTTTTGCGATAAATTTCATCTATCGTTCTTGTCTGCGGGTTACTTCGATATGTTTTGGTTGGATGTTTTCAATCTTAATTAGGATAGCTTTACCCTCTACATTAATGGTATCGTTGGCGTCAATTGCGCTGGTATCGATGAAGATATTGTAATCTTCGTCACGCGTAATTGAATTGATGCCAAAATAAGATAAGCCTGGCTTCTCCGCTGCAACCAAGATAACGGATCCGGAATTGAAGAATCCATCCGATAGTTGAAAATCTTCAATCTCCTGCACGCCGCTTAGCATCTTAATCTGAGAAATTACTTTATCATAAGCATCGTTGGAGCCGATATAGTAATAGTTTTCTTCGCCACCAACCTTCTTTAGAAGCTCACGATACTCGCTTTCCGTACCGGCACCCTCCTTGATACCTGGGTTGTAGGTAAATGCTTTTGTCTCGTATTGGATACCAATAATATCCGTGACGTCGTCGATTGGAGTATCATCTGCCGTTAATGACGCCTCGTAGTTGCGACCGATCTGAACGCCGGCATACATAATACCAGCTACTATAATAAAACCGATACAGACTGTAATGATTGAGGTCAATATAATTCTTAAATCTATGGTAGATTCAGGAGTTTTTGCTTTTTCGCCACCCTTTTCGGACATTTCTTGTTCCTTTCCTTAAATTTTCATAATGTCTGCTTCTTTTTCAGCAAACAATTTATCAATTTCGTTATTGAAATCCTTAATCATGTCGTCGATTTCTTTTTCGGCGCGTTTCTTTGCGTCCTCGGCAAGCTCTGCAGCCTTGATATCCTTACGAGCATCGTCACGAGTCTTACGGAGAGCAATCTTTGCTTCTTCTACCTTACCACTAGCAGTCTTTACGATTTCCTTGCGGCGCTCCTCGGTGAGTGCTGGGACCGGAACACGAATAACGCGACCGTCATCGGATGGGTTGAGGCCCAAGCTCTGATCTGCACGAATTGCGGACGAAATCTTAGCAATATTTGCAACGTCGTATGGCGTGATGAGCAACATGGTACCGCCAGAAACAGTCACGTTTGCGATTTGGTTTAGTGGCGTAAACTGACCGTATACTTCCGCCTTTACGCTAGCTAGCATGTCTGGGTGAGCACGACCAGTACGAACCTTCTTCATTTCTTCCTTGAAGCGCTCCACTGTCGCATCCATCTTAGTTTTTACGCTGTTAGAATTGAACATAGTCTCTCAAACTCCTTTTCATTCTTAAATTTTAATACGATGTCACCTGAACCGCGCGTGCTCGTGTGAACTTTGACCTTAACGCCTAGGTGATTACTGAGCTTCGTGGCGCGAGCATCGCTACCAGCATCTGCTGGGCGCTCTTTGGCCTGTTTTGCAGCCTTTTTGCGCGCTTTTAGCTCCACTGTATATTGTTCTACTTTGCGAGCACTCCACCCCTCTGAAATAATCTTTGGAATAACCGCGCTAATCTCCGCTGGTTCTAGTGGGATCAGTGGGCGAATTTGACCTTCTGCGAGGTTATTCTCTACCATCGCGTGCTTTACGTCGTCTGGAAGAGTTAGGAGGCGCATTTTATTGATAACTGCGGATTCACTCTTACCGACTTTCTTTGCAACTTCTGCCGGAGTTAGATTGAACTGATTCTTTAGCTTTGCGTATGCGGTTGCGATTTCGATTGCGTTGAGATCTTCGCGCTGAACGTTTTCGATAATGGAAATCTCAAGGCGTTTTTGTGCGTCCAGAGTACGAATAATAGCTGGTACTTTTTCGAGGCCGACAATCTTCGAGGCACGCCAGCGGCGTTCGCCGGCGACAATCTTGTACTTATTACCCTCTTTAGTGAGAACTAAAGGCTGTAAGACGCCATGTTCCGCTATAGAATCCGCAAGAGCCTGGAGCTCTTCAGCTTTGAAATCGCGGCGTGGCTGATCCTCGTCCGGGATAATATCCGAAACTTTGATTTCCTTGAGCTGACTTTCTTTTTTGTCCTCATTTGCGGTTGGGTCAAAAAATGCATCAATGTTTTCGGTTGGAATAAGGGCCTCAAAGCCACTACCTAATCCGCGAGCGCTCATTTCGTGCGCTCCATTACTTCTTCAGCAAGCTCCTTGTATGCCCTAGCACCCTTACTAAAGCGGTCATATTGCCCAATTGGCACACCGTGGCTTGGAGCCTCTGCTAAGCGAACGTTGCGAGGAATTGTGGTCTCAAATACTTTATCCTTGAAATACTTCTTTACTTCGGCAAGCACCTGCGAGCTAAGCGCCGTACGGCGATCGTACATCGTAGCAAGTACACCAAGCAACTTCAGGTCTGGATTCATAGCCTTCTTTACGAGGTTCATACTCTCGAGAAGCTGCGCTACGCCCTGCATGGCATAAAACTCTGTCTGAACAGGAATAAGAATATATTCTGACGCAATCATACCATTAACCGTCAAAAGCGATAGGCTTGGCGGGCTATCGATAATAATATAATCATAATCTTCTGCAACGGAATTTACGGCATGCTTCAAAAGAAGGAACTTGTTTTCCATTTCGGCCATCTGAACCTCAACATTTGCGAGTTCAGGAATAGTAGGAGCAATGAATAGCTTCTTGGTTTTGTTAGAAATAATAATATCTTTAAGTTCACATTCGCCAAGCATGACATCGCACATGGTCTTATCGACTTCACGATGGTCTACGCCTAGGCCTGCACTAGCGTTGCCCTGAGGATCAAAATCTATAACTAATGTCTTATTTCCTGCCTTCGCAAGATAAAAAGCCAAGTTGACAGACGTAGTCGTCTTGCCAACGCCTCCCTTTTGATTGGTAACAGTTATTACCTTAGCCATAGTTATATTTTACGCTATATTTCACGATAATTAAAGAGGAACTACCAAATGTAGGACTCAATAATTTCTGGGAGTGGAATTTCTAGCAAGATAATACAGCCCTCTTCATAGCGGCCGCCCATATAGTTGGCGAGTTCGAGTTCGTCATCGAAGAATTTCACTTTAGCATTGACCTTCGTTCCCTCTGGCTGCTTGCCGAGGATTAAAATCTCAGACATGAGGTCATAGTTTACCTTCTGGAGCTTCGAGACGTCATCGGTGACGAGAATACGTGCAGGTGCATCAAGTGCATACAATGCGCGAAGGCCGTATTTGACTGAAGTAGCTGAGGTCGATGCGCTATCATCAATAATGATTGAACCTTTTAGGCCCCTTGCCGGAGACATGCGACCATGTAACGGACGGATTGATTCCGCACCAGCAGTAATGAGGTCGCGATGGACCTTAAACAAACGCGCTACGCCGCAAGCCATGATGATTGGGCGTAAGTTGTGCTCGCCAATAACCTTAATATTTACCGGGAGTTTATCGCGTTCTGGATCATAGAAGACACCTTTAAAGCCATCGAGGGTCATGAGTTCGGTGTTTTCGTAATAGAAGTCTGCCGGGTGTTCGTCGCCATAAGTGAAGACATCTGGGTTCATGAGATATTTGGCGAACTTTTGAGGAACGTCATTAAAATTAATGAAGACGTGGCGAGAACGGTTTGCGATTGCAAAGTAGCGCTCCGCCTCTTCGTCAGTCTCACAACTTGTAATCACGCAGACGTCTGGTTTAATGTCTGGGAACTCTGCCATAGAGTTGAAATCTAGAATTAGGACATCTTCTAGGACGTTTTTGTTTACGCCAAAAGTAACGGTCATAGCCTGGCCGAGTACTACGCCTAGTGCGCGGATGGCGGACGTACGGCCGTAACTACCCGCTACCACGATAACTTTAATCGTTGGGTACTTTTTGATGTACTTTTCGATTAGTTTCTTTGGGCTACCGAACAACATTATTTCTTAGCGCCTTTCTTCTTTGTAGTCTTCGTGGTTTTTGCACGAGCAGCTACGCGCTCAGCGTGAAGTTCTGCCATTTCATCTTTGGAATGAATGCCGAAGAACAGATCCGTAAGACCGTTGATCATTAGATAGGTGCCAAAAAGCTTTAGATGAGTTAGCATACTCGTACCATTAAACATTACGAGAGCCAAGACGCAGCCAAGCATACCATTGACGATCCACATAAAGCGGTCGGTCATATTATCGAAGCCCTTGAAGCCCATGACAATGGTTACCACAGACGCAAATAGTACATAACCAGACAATAGGCTGACGCGTAGGACAATTAGGTCGCTTTCTGCGATACCTGGAATATTGGCTACTAGCAATGCGATTGCAATCCACATCTCTAATAGGCCAAGGAGCAACGCAAAGCCGATATTATGGTTGCGGCGCTTACGATGGACACAGTTAGTGAGCTCAATTATAGCTAGGCCAACCATCGTCATGCCAACAATCCAGGTTAGACCGCTTACGCTATCTCTTCCTGTTAGCATGATGCAGAGGCCTGCGATCAATGAAATAATACCTTTAATAGCAAAAGTCAGCCAATGACTTTCGATGAACTTGCGTTTTGTGCTCACTTCAAAAAGCTCCTATATCTTTCTTTAAAGTATAGTTTAAGCACAAGCGTTTTGCAAGTAGAGTTAATTAAACGTGGCGAATTTTTGCGCGTGTTTTTTCGAGCAGATAAGTCAATTTATATTGAGCTGGCTTAATTATGAGATCGTGCGCGTGCAGATAGATTAATTCCTCAACACCAAAGCTACGCTTAAACTGGCTGACGCCATAAAATCGATGCTTTGTATCATCTTCCGCAGTAATGCCCCAGAAATTATAGCGTTTAATACCACGTTCACGCGCATCGCGCATGGCTTGCATATGAAGTAATGGTGCGCCGGAATACTTAGTGCCTAGCTCTGTTGATACGCCGTAGTGATAGGATGCTTCATTGCCATAGAAAATCATGAAGTTTTGCGCCAATATCTCGTCGCCGAGTTTGGCGGTATACAACTTTACCTCGTCATACTTCGCGAAGGCCTCGAATTGCTTACGTAAGAAATCTTCGGAAAACTCAACAAACTTTTGGCGGGCCGCGGTCTCGAGCTGTATTTTGTAGAAGGTTTTGATTTCTTTTGGATCAGTGCTGGTCGTAATGGTAATATTGTTCTTTTGTGCCTTGCGAATCTTACGACGAAGCCCCTGGGACGCGCCCGCAAGAATATCTTCCTCCGGTCTAGAAATATCCAAAACACCGGCATATTCTACAGACAAATACATCGGAGCCGGTTTTAGGCCTAGTTGTTTAAATAGCGCACGGTTTTTCTCATTCTCTACAATCTGAGGGCGAATGCGCACAAAGACGCAATGATTCTTCTCGGCCTGTTCTTTAATATCCGCAAATACCGCTTCGCGGAGCTTTTTGTTACTCCAGTCCATAATCGGGCCACCAGCAATCGACATATAAGTTCCACGTTTTGCGGTTTCTACCTGGCCAACATAGGAGGCAATTATCTTATCGTCATTATCGAGCGCAACACGGCGAACCACGGTTTTCTTGCGTGATTCATGAAAGTCGCCCCATGCCCATGACTGCAAAAAGTTTGCGTCGTCGTGACTCGTTACGAATTTATCCCACTTCTTCTGGTCGGTTGCGTCGATAATTTTCATAGAGCCTATTTTACCTTTTTGCTCTTGATATTTGCAAATACAATAGCCGTAACGCCGAAACAGACAAAGGCGATGCCGATGAGCGAAATAATGAAGTTTACATTAAATTCGAATCCTGTCGTAGCTGTCGAGAAATCTGCAGCGCTAAGTTCGCCCTCTTCAAGAGAATAGACTTCTTTTTTGTTGTCCGAATAGAAAGCCTCGAATGAGTTGCCGTTTTGTTTCGCGGTGACGGTTACGGTCTTATCTTTTGAATATTTATAAGAGATACGGAAATCACCAATCTTTGGGTTATTCATATCTGCCGTGTTCGTAATATATTCGCCAGAAAGAGTATATTGACCCTTATATAGCTCGGAGATTTCATCCGGACCAAGTACGGTATCATAATCAATGTCGTGCACGAGCTTTTCAGTCAAAGTGAATGCGCCCAATGCTACGTCGGACTGCATATATTCTTCGCTAGCAAATGCTTTGCTGTCTGGATTCTTATGCTCGGCATTATAAGAGCTGGAATCGATTATATCCTCGCTCCAGACCTTAAGATACTCATTCGTTCCCTCGTCGAGTTGATATTGATACATCTCGACTACACGTTTTAGCTTGTAGGTCTTCTTGGAAATGCCGAAATATTTATCAGTAAGATTGCCGCTTGCAGAAACTTCATCCGAGACGGCGACGAGTTTTCCTTGATTGCCCACACTAACTACGTCAGACTTCGCAAAAATAACCTCATTACCGTCGGTATCAACTACGGCCGTGGTCTGATTTTTATTAATAATTGCCAACCCAATTAGCGCCAAACCAATAATAATCAGCGCGATATTTAATACTGGGATTTTATTTTTAGTGGCCATTTGCCCTCCTTTTATAAATGACGACGTTTTTTGCGCATCTCTTCAAGAAAATGCACGAATTTATAACGCATTGGTCTAATAACTAAATCGTGTGCCGGAAGATAGGCGACCTGATCACCGCCAAAACCGGTCTTAAATGTGGTCACGCCGGCATAGCGATGTTTTGGGGAATTTGGCGGCGCGATACCGAATAAATTATAACGCTTAAAGCCCAGCTCGCGCGCGTCACGAATAATTTGCCACTGCAAAGCATACGCACCCGGATATTTTCTGCCTTCATCTGTGGATGCTGCCTCGTGATAAATCGCCTCTGGACTTTGCATGATCACCAAGCCTTTGGCGAGCGGCTTACCATCAAGCGTAGCTGTATAAATACGAGCTGCGCCAGCAAAGGCGTCATGCTGCGCCATGATGAATTCTCTAGTAGACGGAATGAAGCCTTGGCGCTTAGCGGTCTCGAGCTGCAAATCATAAAATTCAGAAAAGGCGTGTTTATTCGTATCGAATCTAACCTGAATACCCATCTTTTGCGCGCGTCGCACTTCATAGCGGGTCTGGCGACGCATATCTTTCAATAACTGCTCTTCGGTAAGTTTGAGGTCAATCATTACTGTATGTTCCGCATGGAGATGCATCGGTGATGGAACAAGGCCTAGATCCTCAATCATCTTTACGTGGGCCGCAGAATCGTCAATATTTGGACGCATGCGCACAAAAACACAGTCCTCGTTCTTTGCAATCTTGGTAATTTCTTCCATGAAAGTCTTCACGAAGCGAGGCTCATGTTCCCAGTCGAGAATTGGACCACCAGGAATTTCGAGATAGCGACCGCGCTTAGCATTCTTTACGATTACGACAGCCGTGCCATGAATAACATCTTGCTCGGTAAGCTTTAGATAATATACCTTCCCGCCATCTAGTTCATAGACCTTGCCCCAACTAGAAGTCTGCAAAAAGTTTGCTTCTGGATGTTTCTGCATAACATAGCGGTCTAAATCTTCTGGATCAATGCGTTCTAGTCTGATCATTTGCTCCCCTTTTTTGTTAATAGCTGGTATTTTTCAAAGATTTCAGCCGCGAGCTCGTCGGCATCGACGAGATAGCGCGAATGCCTCCAGCCTTCTTTGATAGTTAGACTCGAATTAATTAGCAAAGCATGCATCTTTTTACCCTGACGCGGAGGGGTGATTTTATCGTCGCTACCCCAAATGATTTGCGCCGGTGTAGTAATGCCAGAGATGTCCAAAGTTTTATCCGAGGTAAGCATATTATCGAGAGTTTTCTTCATATTGTCGGGCGCTTGCTCGTAGTCACTGGCGCCAAGAACCTTATGGACGACTTTGCGTGCGAGCGGGATTTTCTTTAGCGGCGAAAATACTTTAGATAGGCCACGCGAGATATCACGTTTTGCGGATTTTTCATATATTCCGGCGGCATCTAGCAAAATAACACCCTTGAGATATTTTGAATCTTCGCTGAGAAGATTAAGTAGAATACGACCGCCATTGCTGTGACCAAGCGCGATCGAACCTTGAGGAATCTTGTCTTTGGCCCACTTAACATAATCTTCGATCGTAAAAACCTTGTCGGACTTTGTGCCGAGACCCGGAACTCTTAATAGTTCTGCCTCAATGCCGCGTTCTTTGAGATGCTCAATGACTTCGTACCAAGGTTCTGGTTTGTAAGTCCAGCCATGAATAATATATAACTTTTGCATCACTCTAACCCCCAACTTGCGCGACGGCGACGATGCGCTTCGTCTTGACGCGCTAATTTTTCTACATCGCGCGGATCTTCAAGAAGTTTCTCTACGATCCATTCTAAATATTGGCTACCCTTAAAGATAACAGTCTCTTTGCCAGTAAGGTTTTCTTCGAGATATTTGAGCGCCTGCTGAGGCTTGTCGAATGAATGAACATTCTTTACCTTATCCTTTAGGAGCGGGTAAGTATACTTCTTAGTGCGTCGACCAATCATGACGATGTTTTGAACCTTCGTATCTAGTAGAAGCTTGGCGAGCTTTTTGTGCTCTTCGCCCTCAAGCTGGCCTTGGTCGATAATGTCGCCAATTACAAGCCATTTGTGGTCAGCCTTGAGAACTTTTACCATATCAAGCACGGTCGTCATGCTAATAATGTGGGCGTTATAGCTACTGTCGATGATAGTGATGCCTTTTTTGCCGCGTAGGTAATTGCAGCGTGCAGGCGGCATCTTGAAATCGTCAAGCGTATAGTTAATCTTTTCGCCAAGATATTCCATCAATTCGCCTAGCATCAACAGTTGCACTGTGACATCACGCGGCATCGGCTCATTGAACTGGAACTTATGCTTGCCAAAATCAAAGATAGCTTTGTCTGGATAGACTTCGTAATTTTTGAGGTCTTTTTGATTGACGGGAACAACTTTTGCCTTGAGCCCCTCCGTGAATTCATGCATCTTTTCGCTCTCGTCGTCAATGAGAACTAGCTTCTTAGTTTTAGCTGGAATAGTCGAGAATTCGTGCGCGATAGCTTCATCAATATCGGCGAATCTGCCGCTCTTTACTTCATTCTCAAAGAAGACAGCATGTGAACGGCCAAGAGAAACCCAACAGCTAACCTCTGGCTTGAGCCATTTCGCGATAAATTCAGCCTCGTGCGGACGCTCGCCGTCGCATTCTACGATGTAAAATGGCTGGCGATGCTGGTAAGTGAAGGCACGGAATGGCGTCTTAATAATAAGCTTAATCCATTTGAGCTTGCTACCTGTAATGCCACGCATACCGAGGATATCGAAAGCAATACCAAAGGCGGAGTTTGCATTATGCGAATAGTGTGCCTTGGCACCGAGTTGGCTCTCGACGAGATTTAGCATCGTTGTTTTACCAGCCGAACCGGTAATTATCACAATACGTGGATGCCATTTCTTGAGAGAGATATTAGCAAAAAACTTGAAGTAGCCCGCCACAACGAAGTAGAACTTCTTTTTGAATTTGGAAATAATTGTCATTAGCTATATTATACCACGGCGCTTAAGCTCTAACAGCACCGTAGGGACCGCCGGCGGAGGCGTAAAGTACTCCGATTTTAGCGGTAGCCTGATACGCGGCTCGTAGTGAACAAATAGTTGTTTGCCGAGCTGCGAAGTATAATGGCGATCATTATTGAGAAGTTTTAATGCGAATTGCTTCTGCAGAATGAGATAGATGGCCTTTGGCGGGTTCTCTGCCTCGTCAAGTTTGTGTAAGATTGCAGAGCTTAGATGGAATGGAGGGTTTGCGAAAATCTTGTAATCGCCGTCGGGGAGCTCATATTCCATAAAGTCCTGTTCGACAACCACAACATTCTCATATTTCGCGACGTTTTTGCGGAGTTTTTCGGCGGTTTCATGGTCCGGCTCGATTGCGATTACCTGTTTACAGCGCCTAGCGAGCGCTGCGGTAATTACACCGGATCCGGCACCGATATCGATAACCGTGTCACGTTTCTTAATATTACTATGTCCAATCAAAAAACCAGCTAGCTTTGGTCCACGCAAGAAATGCTGAGATAGCTGGTATTTACGCATCTTTTGGTAGTAATCCTAACTGGCGCACAGCCTCGTACATTGCGACGGCACTTGCACAGCCTACATTAATTGAACGCGTCGAGCCCAACTGCTCGATATAGAAAGCCTTGTCCGATGCATCGAGCAATTCCTGAGAAATGCCGTCGGATTCTGAGCCAAAGACAAGAATGGAATTCGGTTTTAGTGTGGTTTTTGCGAGCGGTTTTGACTCTGGGCGATTATTGTCCACAGATACGATTTCCATGCCACGCTCCTTCGCGTCGGCGACAAATTCCTCTACGGTGGCAAAATGATCAATGTGAAGATATTTATCCGTAACCATTGCGCCGCGACGATTATACTTACGCTTGCCGATAATGTGAACGCGCGAAACATTAAATGCGTTCGCATTGCGCACGATTGTGCCGATGTTAAAATCATGTGCTAAGTTTTCGATAGCGATTTCTAGCGGGATGCGAGACTTGTCAAGCTCGGCCACAATGTCTTCGTTGGCCATGCCTTTAAATTTGTCAACAAGATTTCGAGTATCTTCGCTAGGATTCATAAGTATAGTTTAACTTATTTCTTAGCGCTTTTCTTCTCGGCTTTTTTGGCTTTTTCTTCGACAATTTGCTTTTCTTTAGCGCGAGTGGTTAGAACATCGAGCGCAAAGCGGACCAAAGACCACGCAACGACGTTCATGCAGAGAGCGATGATGGATACTAGTGGGACAATCAGCATACCAACACCGATTGATTGATTAATTAGAGCACAAAGGCCGGCGATAAAAATTGTTACGACAGCCAAAATAGAGTAAGCCCAGGTCAATAATGCAACCTGCTTCTTCTCTTTGTATAGATTAGCAAAATAATTAATCACTTCCATAAGTCTATTATATCATACTTTTGCTTATTTTGCAATAGTCTGTGATAATTTTTATGATAAAATAGCAATATGTACGACCGCTTAATTACAGAGCTAGAAAAAGGCATCGATCCAGACCGCGCCGAGCGCACTGCTCATTATTTTGGCATCGTCGAGGGTGGCTACGGCGAAAAGGATATGATTCTTGGTATTCCTTCCCCGCATATTCGACGCGTCGCAAAGGATTTTAAAACTCTGCCGGTCGACGATATTTTGAAATTATTACATTCCCGCGTGCACGAATTCCGCTTTTGCGCGCTCGCTATCCTTAAGGAGCGCTACAAGAAAGCCCCACGCGAGACAGTCGAGATATACATGGATAACCTCGATTATATTAATAACTGGGATTTAGTAGACTGCTTCGCCTCTCATATTATTGGGCGCTGGTGCCTAGAGAACCAAGACGAGACAATTCTAATCAAGCTCAACCAGAAATCTAGCCTTTGGCGACGCCGCATTTCCCTCGTGGCCTATCAGGCTTTTTATCGCAAGAGCATCCTCAGTAACGGACTCGAGCTAATCGATAAACGCCTCGAGGATCCAGAGGATTTAATGCATAAAGCCTGCGGCTGGATGCTACGCGAGATTTATAGCAAGGTCGATAAACACGTTATTGAATCTTATATCATTGATAATTACGACCGTATGAGTCGCACAACTTTGCGCTACGCTATCGAGCATATGCCAGAGGAACAGCGTCAGAAATTCCTAAAGAGGCAATTCTAGTGAAAAGAAACAATCAGCCATACGAGCCAGAGAAATGCTGGGTCGGTGATACCCACAAGGTCTGCTATCCAGACGAAGAGACTGCCGAGATGAGCGCTCGCTTGTCTGAATTTGAGCACAAATTGCCGCCGAATACCCTCACGACTTACAAATGCGAATACGGCAATCACTGGCATCTCGCGCACAAACATTAAAAAATCTCCCCCAATTTGGAGGAGATTTTTTGTATGCTAGTTGCTATTTCTTAGCCTTTTTTGCTGGAGCTTTCTTTGCTGCCTTCTTGGCTGGCTTTTCTTCTTTTGCGAAAGCTGGCTTTTTGACTACCTTTGCATGTGGGCGGTTAAGCTCGACGAGCTTGTCCATGGTCTTATTGATGCGCATACGGTTGCGGATGCTATTGATAACCTGTGGATCCTGAAGCTGCTCGGTAGCGCTCTTATCGTTCTTGTAGACATGTTGCATCTCAACAACCTGTTTGTTGAGATCCTCGTCGGAAACTTCAACCTTGAGTTCGTCGGAGAGTCTTTGAACGATAATGGAGCTCATAACGCGGCGCTCTGCGTTTTCGCGAACTTCGCGTTCCCAATCTTCTTGCTTCTGATTGTTCTTCTTGAGGTAATCCTCGATAGTGAAACCGCGGGATTCGAGATTGCGGAGCATATCTTCCTTGATGCGGCCGCATTGCTCGTCAACAAGAGAAGCTGGGGCTTCGGTCTTGGATTCGTCTACGAGTTCGTTGAGAAGATCATCTTTGTACTTCTCTTCGGCTTCGTGATTTGCCTGAGCCTCGAGGTTTTTACGGATATCTTCTTTGAGCTCCTTGAGGGTTTCAAATGCACCAGATTTCTTGGCGAGATCATCGTCAATCTTTGGGGTCTTTACTTCGCTGACCTGCTTTACAAGAATCTCAAATACGGCTGGCGCACCCGCACGATCCTTGTTTGCGTAATCCTTAGGGAAAGTAATCTTTAGATCAAACTTGTCACCGACTTCGTGGCCAATAATACCATCTTCGAAGCCTGGAATAAATTGGCCGGAGCCAAGGCGAAGATGATAATCCTTTGCGGAGCCACCTTCAAATGCGACATCGTCTTTTTTGCCGGTAAAGTCAATAATAACTTCGTCGCCATTCTTTGCGGCACGCTTTACTACGCTTGGTTCAGCATAGCTTTCTGCGATGCGTTCGAGAACGTCTTTGATATCGTCGTCAGAGACGACACGTTCTTCGAAGACGGATTTGAGCTTGTCGTACTTGCCCATTTTTACCTCTGGGAGAATATCGGCGGTAACTACAATCTCGGCCATCTCACCCGGGACGTATCTCTTTACGTCGACATGAGGGATGGATACAGGCGTAACGCCTGCGCCGTCAAATAGCTGAGGAATAGCGCGGCGAACAGCCAAATCTAGCGTATGAGAAGCGAGATCGTTTGGATCAACATGCTGTTCTACGACATTTGCTGGAGCTTTGCCATTACGGAAGCCTGGAATCTTGATATCGCGAGCGAGACGCTCGAGAGCCTTTAGACGTGCTGGCTCAAAATCGCCACTATCGAACTCGACGGTGAATTCGACGGACGTGCTTAAAACTTTTTTGGTAGATTTCATAGTCAAAATTATACCATGAACAGATAAGTGGATAAAGCGTAGGCGCGTTAGTCTTTAGATATGATGCCCTGGTCGTAATCGACGCGGAAATGACGCAAGACTACGCTTGATTCTACTTCGTGCTTTATGCCCGGATTCAAGATGTCATTTGGATCAAAGATTTGTTTAATCTTGCCATAAAGGTCTAATTCCTCGGCAGACATATACTTGCGAGCAAACATAGCCAGGAAGCGACCTTCTGGCGCGGCGCCACATGGGGAGCCTTCCACCTTGTCGATAAGTTCTACATATTTGCGCATGAACGTAATCAAAGTACGGCGGCCTTCCGACGTGGATGGCGTGAAGCTTGGGCGCACCGTAAAGGTGTTGTAATCGATTGAGCCGTAGACGGCAAGCTTGAGCTTTAATTCGCGAGCAAGCGCCGTGACACCATCGAGGAATTCCACCTGATTCTTGACTGGGATATATGCGCCATCAATAATCGGCAAGTGATAACTTGTACTGGAGTCGTTTAGGTATGCTACGACGTTTTCATTGAAGGCAACAAAATCATTTTCAGTCTCATCATTCTTCTCGATAATGCGCATGCCTTTTGGAATCTGCTTTTTGAGCTTCTTGAGCTTGCGCCTACGGTCGCGGCGTACATCGTCTTTGACGTTTGCGATAATTAGATAACCATCGTCATTGGCCTTGCGGAAAATCTTTGACGATTTACCGGTGTTTGGCGCCTCATTGAATAGCTCTGTATCATAGAATTCGATATCAGTGAATTTTAGCTTTTTTAGTAGTGCACGAATAGTTGCGAATTGCTTCGCGTTATCGCACGGGATTGCGACATAGTTTGGATCTTCGAAAATCGGCTCAACTTTTAGAATAACTTCAGTAATAATACCGAGAGTACCCTCCGAGCCACAGAATAATGGCAGCAAATCGAAGTCGCGTTTTGTTTTTACGCGCGTAATGCCAGAATAACCTGCTTTATTCTTCTCGACTGGCTTGATATTTTCAATCGTGCCAGCATTTTTCTCAATAAGTGTATCGATTTGACGATATAGCTCACCCTCGAAATCCTTTTGCTTCAACTTCTTATTGAGATTATGACGATTCAACTTCTCGGTCTGGATGACTGTACCATCAGCAAGGACAACTTCGGCCTGCTGGACGAACTCGATGATGGTCTTTGGCTCGGTATTATCACTAGCGCAAGCATTCTTGGCGATGAGACCACCGATAGTCTCATGCGCATCACCAGTAATCGGCAATTCTAGCCCGACCAATAATAAGGCCTTGCGAAGTTCGCCAATTGTTACGCCACACTGTACGCGCACCAAACGCTGGCGCACGTCAATCTCCTGAATGCGATTCATGCGTTCCGTAGAAACAACTAGACCAGAGCCAATACTCGCGCCGTTTTTGTTATACCCGGCACCATGCATTGTAATAGGAAGTGGAATATTTTTGCTTGCTAGCTGACTCGAGAATTTCGTGAGGCGACGAATATCCATTACGCTTACCGGTACTGCGACCAGGCGTGGATGATACTTCAAAATCGATCGGTCGGTCGTGTATTTCTCCAAAATGCTCGGCGCACTATAAGCAACGCCGTCAATATGCTGATTGAGATAAATCGCAATCCGATTCATAAACCACCCTTAAACATTAACTCTATTTTAGCATAAATAAACGTGAGTGGAATATTTTCTTAAAATAAAACAGCCCCCAACTTGCAGTTGAGGGCGCCGCGCGTAAGGAGCATTCAGCCATTATCTTGAGGCTGCCCGAGCGTCATCAATGACGTCCTTGCTGAAGCCCCCGGCAGATACATCATATGCACTGCCAGTACACGTGAAGATGGTGAAGTCGTAGCCATCAGGGTCATTATGTCTCGTTCGACAGATGGACTTCGCTTCGGAAGTAATGACGTGGTCGCCATCGTCGATCTTGTCGCCATCACTGGTGACACCGTCGCCTTTAGGACCTTCGTAGGACTCGGCCGCGCCGACAACTCTGTAGGCTTCGTCGATTTCGAGACAATCGCCATGCTCGGACTCCTCCAGGAACTTCTCGAGCGCAATGGTATGCTCTCGGATCGTCTCGGAGTCGGCGAGAATACTAAAGTAGGGATACCATTTGGTCAGTTTGGGCATGTTTGTACCTTCCTTTCTAAACTCTCCTCTTCACTTGAAAAGGAACGGAGCTAGCAGCTAGCTCAACCCTACTATTATACCGCTTTTGCTAATTTTAGTCAATGTTTTGGCGGTTTCCGCTTTTTGTGTTAAAATACATATATCGGCAATCCGATGAAAATTTTACATGCGCGAGTGGTGAAATTGGTATACACGTATGCCTTAGGAGCATATGCCTTTCGG
>JAKSSY010000011.1 GCA_024402845.1 Candidatus Saccharimonadota bacterium
GCTCGTACTCAAAGAAGCCGCCGCACGTGGTCGCAAGGTTGCCTTTGCTGGCTTCTCGATGATTAACAACGTCGAGGTTGCTCTCCGCGCCAAGGCTATCAAGGTGCCAAAAGATACCATCATGAAGATGGAAGATATTATTAAGCTTCCAGACGAGCGCGTTACGATTGTTTGTACTGGTTCGCAGGGTGAAATGAATGCCGTGCTTAGCCGCATGATTTCTGGCGCACATCGCTATATCAAGATTAAGGCTACTGATACGATTGTCTTCAGTTCCAATCCAATTCCAGGCAACGAGCCAAAGGTCGTCAATACGGTTGGTGGCCTCCTTCGCGAGGGCGCTCAAGTTATCCAAAACGGCAAGACTCACCTTACGAATATTGGCCCACTTCACCTTTCTGGCCACGCCTACTTCGAGGATCACGTCAAATTCGTCACTGATATGCGCCCAAAAAACTACATGCCATATCACGGCGAGTTCTATATGCTTCAGCATAACGCCGAGATGGCAGAGAATGTCGTTGGTATTCCGAAAGACCGCATTGTCGTTGCGGACGATGGTGATATCGTCGAATTGATGCCAGATCAGACCATCCACAAGAACGGCCGCATCCATGTTGGCAACAAGCTTTATGACGACGCCGACCAGCAGGTAAACGAAGCTGTGGTGAAAGATCGTATTCATATCTCGCGCGAGGGTATTTTCGTCGTAATCCTTACTCTCAGCAAGAAGACTGGCCGTCTCATCAAGACGCCAGATATCGTATCGCGCGCATTTATCTACCTAGATAATTCCGAAGAGCTAATTGGTAAAATTCGCCATTATCTTCGCGCCAAGACCGATCATACCGTTTCTACGGATGACGACATCAAGGCGATGAAGGAGGAAATCAAGGAGGATGTCACGCATATTCTCTTTGATGCCACTGGTCACACGCCAATCGTAATTCCGGTCATCAACAAGGTCTAAAAAACAAATATCTCCCCGCGGGGAGATATTTTTTATGGTAAAATAAGCTTAAACGTAATAGGAATTCTTATGGCAAATACTAAATCTTCGAAAAAAGTTGAGAAATGTGAATGTGGCAAAGATTGCAAGTGCGCAAGTTGCGGCTGCAAGAGTGATGCGCTCCCAATCTGCTTCTTGGCCTGCGTACTGACCGCCGTTTTGGTCGCATTGACCTTTGCGATTTCCTTTACGGTCATCTTTGATTACTCTCTCAAACATAAATATGGCCATCAATTTATGGGTCAGCTTGAAACCGAGCTTCAAAATGCGGAAGACGGCGAAATGCTCAGCATTGGCGCTGGCTCCGTAATTGATTTCTATGAAAGTGGCAAAACTGGTTTCATTTATGCATCGTCCGATGATTGCGTAAACTGTTTCAGCTTCGAGGAGCGTCTCACCGAAGTGGCAGAGAATAAGGGCGTCCTCGCAGATGTTTATCATTATAATTATCCGAATAGTGATCCTAGCCAATATGATGACTACGCCGAAGAGATTACTCTTAACGGCGAGCAGGCCCCGGTTCTTCTCTACGTGCGTGAGGGCAAGATTTATGACCGCCTAGATGAGACTAACGGCTTAGCTGGTATTGAATCGTTTATCGAAAAATACAAAAAATAATCCAATAATTAATTTGCCAAAGAAAAACGGCCGTTCCGAAATGGAGCGGCCGCATTGTTAGTGGTTCTTTTTGGCCTAAGTTAAGCTGACGGCACGAGCCGTAATGTTGCGAGCAACCGCGGCAAGTCCCGCGTCAGTTCCAGTAGGTTCCAAAGAAATACCATCAACAACCATCGCTGCGCGGAGATTGGACTTCTCGTCCTCGGTCAAGGCGTCGACGCCAAGACAAACCAAACGGCTAAAGTCCTCACGTTTCGCAATCTGTGCGAAAACATTATCGCGAAACTCCTCTCTCTGCATCAAGTCGATGGCATTGGCATTGTTCTTTACGTCTGCCATAACCATCACCCCCTTTTACAATTTATTACTTAATGACAGAAGTAATACAATTATTATAGCACACTTTACCTAAAAAGTCAATCGTTTAAGCTTACCAGTAGTTTCTGCGCTCGTGCTTGCGACGAATTTGATCGACGCGGTCGCCGAATGCATGCGTATAGAAGGATTCAAAGACGTGCCTGTCGTAGCTCATACGACTAGACATGGCGGAAGTTTGGCGTTGATTCTTACTGGTCCAGAAGTTGCGTGGCGTAAATGGTCTAGTTCCGTATTTACGCGCCAAATCGTTCAGATAGTTTAGATGCGTAATTGCGTCATTATGTGCGGATGTGCGGCGCTGATCAAACTGCTTTAAGCTCCATTCGTCGTCGCCGTATTCTTCGCGCAGCTCGGCCGCGGATGTATATTTGCATTCGAGATGATTTACGACGGAAGACCAAAAGCTGCCAACGAGGCTTAGGTCCGATTGTTTTGTCTTTTCGTCGGAGGCTTCAATTGCTTCGCGTAATGCGCGTGCACGTTGAGTGAAATAATCTCCGGAACGAGCTTCAATTGCCTCATCGAGGTGGGCTTGGCTCATAAACATGACCGACTCAACATCAGCTTCGTACTCCATTGCCTCCTGTGAATTGTTGTCATAATCCATGTGCGCCAAATCTTGTTGCATGTAGCGCCAGTTGTCGGCATAGTCATCTTCCCAGCGTTCGAATTCTTTCTGTGACATTTCGCCACCAGCCTCTTTGATTTTTGCAAGGCGCCCGCGAAAAGCATCTTCGGTGTCGGCAATGTCTGCGGCGCGACTCTTTAGGATTTCTCTGCGTTGCGGATCCGCACGCAGACCTTCGATGTATTCAGCACGGGTAATTTTCTTAATTGGCGTCGAACCCTCATTGACGGCGTCCTGTTGAATATCTTGTTCGTTGCCGTATTGTTCTGCTTGTGGTCCAGCGGCTAAGTCGTCCCATCCGAATTTTTTCTTTTTGTTTTGCTCAGTTATTTGCTCGGTTGATTCCGGTTTTCTTTCCATAATTAAAGTATAATACATTTAATGGAAGAAATTATTTTGGTCGATAAGCCGTCTGGAATGAGCTCTTTTGGCGCCGTAGCGCGTGTACGTCGTTTATTATCCGAACGCGAAGGCCATAAAGTGAAAGTCGGGCACACTGGTACACTTGATCCATTCGCAACTGGACTATTAATTTTGCTTGCCGGCAAAGCTACCAAGAAGGCTCCAGAATTAACAAAACTCGACAAGGTTTATGAAGCTACGATTCGTCTCGGTGCAACTTCAAGTACTGGCGACCCAGAAGGCGAAATCACTATTACGGATAAAAAACCAGAAATCTCGCGCGAAAAAATCATCGAAACCCTCGCGCAATTTGTTGGCGAAATCGAGCAAACTCCACCGGCTTTTTCTGCTATCAAAATTAATGGCCAGCGCGCTTATAAGCTTGCGCGTGCGGGTAAAGCTGTCGAGATGCCGAAGCGTAAAGTCACAATCTACGAGTTGGAATTATTAGACTATGCGTCGCCATTTTTGAAGATTCGCACACATGTCAGCAGCGGCACATACATCCGCACACTCGCGGAAGATATTGGGGAAGTGCTCGACTGTGGCGCATATACTACCGAACTTCGCCGTACAAAAATTGCTGATTATGATATTGCGGAACTGCCACTTTTTGACTTACCACAATAATTAAACTTGTTCCAAATCGCGCTCTAGTTTTAGCTTGCGTCCAGTAAGCCCGGATTTTCGTCTGAACGATTTATCGAAGCTAGCATAATTGCGATGTCTGTAGTCGCTATTCGTGGAACGCGTTGTAGCCATATCGGTATAGGCTGCGCTATCGCAGGTTTGCAACGCGAGCATCATCTGACCAAAGCCATAAGTTTCCTCTTCGGTAGCCGGTTTGCCTAGGTATTTCCCAATCGTATCACTGCAGTAATTATAAAAGGAAACATTAGACCCTTCTTTTGCCTTAATTGAGAAATCCGTCGTCTGTTCCATGCCTTCACTGATCATCGAGAGGACTAATTCGAGTGTGCTATTGTCGACATTGTTTTTCATCATAAAGTCCCTGGCATAGGCGACATTATAGGCTTTTTGATTTTTCCCGTTTCCTTCATTTGCGACGGCGACGCCTTTGCCAATGTCGTGAGTTAGTAGTGCTAAACGCATTAGCGGCAACATTTTGGCTGGAAGTTTATCTGCGTAATTATCTTCAAAAACTTGCAGTGCGGTTTCGGTATGCTGTTGAATCGTGAAGCCCTCCCAAACTCCCGCGCTCGCTTCGAGCACCATATCGTATCCTTGTGTTTTCTTTGCGGTCTCAACGATAGTGTGCGGATCGGCATATAGGTCATTGTTCAATAGATTCATAATTTCACTCTGACTCTTATCGCCTTCTGGCGATTTTCGATGAGGAAGACCATAAATACCGGATCGTTTCGGGTTCATTTTCTGTGCAATTTTCATCGCAATACTGCCCATGCGACGCTGTTTTGCGATGCGCTCTTCTTCGATGCGCGCCTCAGTATCTACATCGTCTAGCTCAAACATGAGGTAGTTGTCCAGCCCTTTGCCGAGCGTCGCTGATCTAACGGGATATTTCGCACCCACAATGTCCATATTTTTGAACCAATTTCCGATATACTCTCGACTAATTGGGATATTGGTTTTATGTTGTTGGCCGGTAAAAAGAATATCTATGCTATCTTTGCCGTCTACGTAAGCGCTTAGAACGTCGCGCACAAATTCCGGCGCCTGCGCCATCAGTAATTGAACGTTGCGCGCTCCGCCAATTTGCTCGGCCATTCTTGGACTCACATTAAGATTCGTGGCTATTGCATTAATATCTTTGGAGGCTGTATATGCGCCAAAAAGGCCACCGCTGCAAAATTGAGTCTCATGGAGGCGCGTGCCAAGGCCCGCATTGCGATCTTCGAAGGCAAGATTAACGCCCTCGGCTATAGAAGGTAAAGTCTTACAAACGGCTTTTGCCGCTTCGTCCCGCTCTAGGCTTGAGAGGCTATTCCAATCGAAATCTTGGTTTAAAATTCTCGCGTCTGGGTTGCGTGATTTCATACGATAAACTTCCGCACGTCCGCGACCACGATCTCTGGCCTGCGCGAATTCTAATGCGATATCTTTTGTGCCCGTGCTCAGCGCTGGAACTTTATTTACGTTGCGGTTTCCGGTTGCGCTGCCTGCATTGTTGAAATCTGCACGTATATGCCAGTTTGACGTACCGTCATCGGTACGGCCATGATAAAGCTCTAGATCTTTCATCTTGGTTAGCATACCTAACCTAGTTAGAGCTTCCGCGGCTTGAAACTTTTCTGATTGTTCGTTCGAGCGATCGATTTCTTTTCTTGTTGCGGTTGTATAGTTCTCACTACTGCGCATATTACCTAAATTATACAACGCTAACGCCTTATTTATTTAAGCTTTTGATATAATGAATAATATGTTTGACTTGCAGAAGCGACTAGATTCGCTAAAAAGCGAATTTGATATTGTCTGGCAAAAATTATCCATCGACCAAAAACTTGCAGAACTTCAGAATCTCGAAGAAGAAGTTGCTGTGCCGGAAATTTGGAACAATCCTGATGTTGCGCGCGAAAAAACCACCAAGGTCGCAAATCTTCACGATGAACTCGATTCGTGGACTTTATTAAAGACGCAGATAAATGATTTGACTGAACTCATGGAGCTTGGCGACGAATCGCTTGCCGAAGAATTTTCTGGTCAGCTCGATGCAATGGAAGAAAACCTCAAAACTATGCGCCAAGCGCTTCGTTATACAGGCAAGTATGATCATAATGATGCAATTTTACGCATTACGGCTGGTGCTGGTGGCACTGAGGCAATGGACTGGTCTGGTATGCTCGAACGTATGTATTTGCGCTGGGCGGAGCAGCACAAAATCAAAGCGCAAATCATTGATCGTGTCGAAGGCGAAGAGGCCGGTATTAAGACTTCCGTTATGGAGCTTTCTGGTACAAATGTTTATGGCCAACTAAAATCCGAGCACGGCACGCATCGTTTGGTGCGTCTTAGCCCGTTCAATGCGGATCATTTGCGCCAAACCTCCTTCGCACTAGTTGAAGTTTTGCCGGTCATTAAGGACGATTCTGAAGTCCAAATCGATCCAAAAGATCTTCGTATTGACGTTTATCATTCCGGCGGGCACGGCGGCCAGTCGGTCAATACGACGAATTCCGCTGTTCGCATCACGCATATTCCTACCAATACCGTTGTTGCAATTCAGAACGAGCGCAGTCAGCTTCAAAACAAAGAAAAAGCCATGGAAATTCTGCGTGGCAAACTCCAGCAAATGATGCAGGAACAAAACGCTGAATCTGTCGACAAGCTTCGCGCTGGGGAATCTGCTAGTTGGGGGCAGCAAATTCGTAATTATGTTCTTCATCCGTATAAACTCGTCAAAGACACCCGTACAAAGTATGAAGAGAACGATGCTGACGCGGTTTTGGATGGAAAAATAGATAATTTTATTGCTGCATATTTGGACAACTAATCAAGCTTATGTTAATATAGGCGTATGATATTACTCGATGACGTCGTCAAGTACTATCCTGGCGATAAAGAGCCAGCGCTTAAGAATGTTTCTTTGCACATCCAGCCAAAGGAATTCGTCTTTCTCGTAGGTAAATCTGGTGCCGGGAAGTCTACATTGATAAAAATGCTCACTCGTGAGGAGGTTCCTACTTCCGGTAAAATCATGGTGGGCGGCATTGATTATGATTACTTGAGACGTCGTCATGTTCCGCATCTTCGTCGTCGTATCGGCGTCGTCTTCCAGGATTACAAACTTCTACCAAATCGCACCGTTTACGAAAATGTCGCATTTGCGCTCGAGATTGTTGGCGTATCGAACGCCGAAATTCGTCGTACCGTTCCAAAAGTTCTAGACCTCGTCGGTCTTGCGGACAAAGGCCATCGTTTCCCAGAAGATCTTTCTGGTGGTCAGCGCCAACGCGTTGCGATTGCTCGCTCGATGGCGCGTCAACCAAAGATCCTCATCGCGGATGAGCCTACCGGTAACCTCGACCCAGAAACCGCATGGGGTATTGTTCGCTTGTTAGAAGAGATCAATAATTTTGGCACCACTATTCTTGTTACTACTCACGACGACAAAATCGTCAACCAGCTCAAGAAGCGCGTCGTTACGCTTCGCGATGGCCAGATTATTGGCGACCAGAAGAATAACGGTTACTACGATCTTGATGCAACGCATAGCAAAATCGTCAAACGTCCGCTTGCTACGGCACATCGTGCTGCTCCGACCGCTGTAGAAATTCGTAATGCAACCAACTCCAAACCTCAGCATATTATCGTTCCGGAGTCTCCTGCCGAATCAGAAAAGACTATTCGCAAGGCCGCTCCAAAGAGGAGGTTTATAAACTAGTATGGCAAAAATGACAAAAACAGAAAAAGAAGAGCAAAAGAATACTGCTCGTATTAGTAAAGAGCGCCTAAATCGCATCACTAAGACCCGCAAACATCATCTCCGTACTGGTGCGCGCGTAATGAAATATGGTACCAAGAGCTTTGTGCGTAACACCTGGCTTAGCGTAGCTGCTATTGCAATTATGGCCATCACATTAATAGTTCTCGCGGCGACATTGGTTGCCACTAGCGCAATGAATACCGCCATTACTATGGTGGAGTCTCAGGTAGATATGTCCATCTACGTCAAGCAGGGGGCTACTAATGAGAAAAAAGAAAAAATCACTAATCGCCTAAAAGAACTCGATTCCGTAACGGAGGTGAAAGCTACATCCCCAGAAGAAGCGAATATTGCCTCAATCAAAAAGCTCATTAAAGAAAGCAATATTACAGATAAAGCGTATATCGAAGCTCTGTATGAAGCTCCAAATAAGATCCCGTGGACAATCAACGTAAAGTTGCACAACCTTAACGACACCTCCGAACTAGAAAATTTCGTAAATACCGACGAGTCGATGGTAAACATGCTAGATGCGCGTCCACCGAGCTACTCCACTAGTCACCGCGAGACGATTGACCGCATTGCGTCCATTATGAACCGCATCGAAATCTTTGGCCTTGGCGCAGCAGGCGTCTTTGCCCTCATTGCAATTCTAGTTGTCTTTAATACGATTCGCATGGCAATCTTCAACCGCAAGGAAGAAATTTACATGATGCATCTTGTTGGTGCCAGCCACTGGTTCATCATGGGGCCATTCGTAGTAGAGGCAAGCCTATATGGTATTGTCGCCGCCTTCATTGCGGGTGCAGCAATCTACGCTACGGTATTCTCCTTGCAGGGCAGCGTTGGCAACACCTTGGATCCAACCGTAGAATTGATGACGAAGTATTGGTACTTTGTCGCGGCAGGATTGCTTGCAGTTGGCATACTAATTGGTGTAATATCTTCATTGTTGGCTTCCAGCAAATATATTAAGACCAAAACAAAGGCCGATCGCGTACGTGCCGTGAAGAAGACGCACAAAAAGAAGCCAGCAAAGAAAGAAGCTGAATAACGGATAAAACAGACTTGGCAGCCACTTGCCAAGTCTTTTTGCTTATGCTATGGTATAGACATGAAAGTATGGCGTAATCTATTTTGTCTTGCTGTCGCTATAACTATAGTTTTTTCTTGTGTACTACATACTACCGTAGCCGCCTATACTCAGGATGATTACAACAAAGTCACAAACGAAATCAACGGTCTTCGTAAACAAATCAGCGAATACGAGTCTCAGGCCAGTGCTCTCGCCGCAAAGGCGAATACTATCTCAAATCAGATTGCTATTTTGCAAAATCAGCAGGCCACACTAAAAACACAAATCGACCTCAAGCAGGCCGAGCACGACCAGCTTGTTATCGAGATTGAGACCGTTCAAAACCGCATCAATGAGAACTCCGATACGGTCGGCTTCATCATTGCTCAGTTCTATTACAATGACAGTGTCTCTACGATTGAACGCCTTGCTTCTTCGGAAAATTTCTCGACTTTTGTTGACGAAGAGGTAAAGCTCACGAGCATTTCCGACACGCTCTCGGATATTATCGAGGAAAACAAAAACCTCAAGGAAGAGCTCACCGTAAAGAAGAAAAATGCAGAGTTAATCCTTAAAGACCTAAATACCCAGAAGCAGCAACTTGCCGCATCTGAAGCAGAGCAGGCTAAGCTTCTCGCTGAAACTCGCAGTAGTGAGGCTGAATATCAAAAGCTAAAGGATGACGCAAATGGCCAAAAGGCCGAGCTCGAGAAGAAGCAGCAAGCTATTTTGGCAGATCTTGCTCGTCAATACGGTGGCACAGTCACTCCTGGCGACCCAGGGAAGGGTGGCTATCCGTATAGTAGCGTTTGTCCAAAGCAAAAGGATGCTTATTCCGATCGCTGGGGTATGTATATTTGCGAATGTGTTAGCTATACCGCATGGAAGGTCTATCAGACTTACGGCTACATGCCTTATTGGGGTGGCCGCGGTAATGCGAATCAGTGGCTAAACAATGCTCGCGCAGCCGGCTATCTCGTTACGACCGAGCCGAAGCCGGGTTATGTCGGTATCTCGCTCAGTGGTCCTTATGGTCACGCAGTTTGGGTAGAGTGGGTAAATGGCAATCAAGTTCACGTTTCGCAGTACAACTGGACTCGTGGCGAATATTCCGAAATGACCGTAAATAAGGCCATGTTCACCTATATTTATTTCGGTAAATAATCTATTCTTTTCAGGTATAAGCATTAGCTTCGTGTTAAAATAGTTCTATGACTAAACGAAGCGAAACTAATAACACTAGCACACAGAAAAACAAGAATGAAACCCGGGACTTGTATTATCGCAGTCCTGCATCTGAGAAAAAAGTAAACCTTGCAACCTCAATAATTATTAGTTTTATCACCCTAGCAGTAGGCTTCGGTGTTGGTATGAACTGGGAGACGATGCTTGGCAGATTCGCTCCATATTTGGGCGGCAAAAGCACCACGGCTTCGGAGGTAGATTTCAGTTCGCTTAATGCTATTTATCAGCGTTTAGCTCAGAATTATGATGGCGCAATCGATAAAGACCAAGTCATCCAAGAAGCAAAGCGCGGTTTAGCCAACGCTGCTGGCGATAAATACACTTATTATATGTCCGCCGAAGAAGCAAAAGAGTTTGAAAAAGATCTCAACGGTGATGTTGGCGCCGGTATTGGCGTAGAAATTGGCGAACGTGATGGCTATGTCAAGGTTCTTCGCACTACTCCAGATAACCCAGCTCGTCGTGCTGGCGTGCTTGCAGGCGACATTATTTATAAGGCTGATGGTGAAGACATTTCAAGCTTATCTGTTGAAGATGTCGCAAAAAAGCTCCGTGGTGCAGAAGGTACAAAAGTTGTCCTTACTGTCATGCGCGACAATGAAGAAAAAGAATTCGAGCTTACTCGTGAAGTTATCAACAACGTAAGCGTCTATTCCGAATACCGCGACGATACGGCAATTATTACGATTACTCGCTTCGACCTTGATACTGGCAAACTTGCACGCGAAAAAGCACAGGAAGCGGTAGATCGTAACGTCAAGAAAGTTATTATCGATCTTCGTGGTAATGGTGGCGGCTACGTTAGTGCTGCAAAAGAAGTTGCATCGCTTTGGATTGATGGCGATATTGTCGTAGAGCAAAAATCCGCCAACGGTGTTTATAGTGAAAAAACCTACGCCGAACGCGGCAAAGCAATTCTTTCCGACAGGAAGACTATCGTGCTCGTTAATGGCTCTACTGCATCCGCATCCGAAATCGTCACCGGCGCCCTTCAGGACTACAAGAAAGCCACTATCATTGGCGAAAAGACCTACGGTAAGGGTAGCGTTCAAGCTCTCGAAGAATTCACTACTGGCGAAATCCTCCGCGTTACAGTTGCCAAATGGTATACGCCAAAGGGCAAGAATATCAACGGCGAAGGCATCACTCCGGATAAAGAAGTTACCCGTAGCTTCGAGCAAATCAATAAAGAAGAAGATCCGCAGCTTCAAGCGG
Source organism: Candidatus Saccharimonadota bacterium (assembly GCA_024402845.1). Taxonomy (GTDB): domain Bacteria; phylum Patescibacteriota; class Saccharimonadia; order Saccharimonadales; family Saccharimonadaceae; genus UBA2834. The sequence continues at coordinate 10,976 of JAKSSY010000011.1, forward strand.
CACTCGACGAATAATCTGTTAAAATAAGTACATAAGAGGAGGAGAATGGAAGAAAATACCGCCGGCCAAACTGGCCAACCAGAATTTGACGTTTTTCAGTGGGCAAATTCCGTCGATGAAATAAAAAACAACGTATCCGTAGAACTATTCTTGTTCAACAAGAATTACACCCCATACAAAGTACGCTACAGTGACGTATTGATGCAGACTATTAAGTCTCTATTTATGCTAGAAGCTGTCGAATATGTCATTAAAGAGGCAGACAAGGGCCTAGAATGTCGCGAATATGAACTTTCCGATGGTGAAGATAAAGTTATTTATCGTATTGAACTCGAGAAAGTTGGTCGCGCCGAAACCCTAATTCATCTTATCGAGCACGAATACAAAGATATCGCTTTCTTTACTGATGACGAATACGAATTCAAGCGCATCAAAGGCATTGTTGCAAAGTTCACTTACCCAGGCGAAGATGGTCAGAAGACCTTCTATATTGCTAAGAACCTCGCTGCAAGCTCCGCTCTTAAGGGCAAGCTCGGCTGGGAGCTCAACGGCGAAAGCTTTGAGCCGCTCACTGCCGATGTCGCAATCAAGGTTCCAGATGGCAACGAGACTGCCATCGTAGATGGTCAAATCGTCATTTTTAACCAGTCCAAGTTTGAAAAACTATTCCAATTTGATTACAAGTCCCAGGTTATTTCCGAGCAAAAGGCTAAGGAAATCCAAGAAGCATACAGCCTAAGCTTCCCGGAAGGCCTTACCTTGAACGCTTTACTCGAGGATAAGAAGCCTCTCGTAAAGAAACTCCAAAACATCGAAATCGGCGAAATGAAGCAGGACCAGCTTCTAGATTATGCCGATGAGATGCAGCTTGAGCTTATGACTGACGACCAGGGCAAGATTATCATTATGGATGATAAGGACCTCGGTATGTTCATTAAACTTCTCAGCGAGGATTACTTTGTCTCCCCAGTAAATGGCCGTCGCTACGAAATCAAGAGTAAGAAACTTCTAGACGAGCCAGAAGGCGAACCGCCACGCGGTCTTGAGGCCTAATATGCTCATCGATTCACATTGTCATATTCATGACAAGCAGTTTTTTGACCTCTCCAAGACCGACGAGGTTTTAACGCGCATGCACGAAAATGGGGTCGAAAAATGCATCGTTATCGGCACGGATCCGCTCGATTCCGCAGCTGCTTGTGATTTTGCGAGCAAACACGAAGAAGTCTGGTGGACTTTTGGCTACCATCCGAACGATTTTGATGGCGACAAAGCCAAGCTCGAGGCTGATTTGTCCGCCGCGAAGCTGATTTTGGCTGATAAAAAGCTCGTTGCTGTGGGGGAAGTAGGGCTAGATTATCATTTTGATGGCTACAATAAAGATTTTCAGCGCTATTTATTAGAAAATATGCTGCAAATTGCGCAAGATTATAACCTGCCGGTTAGCTTTCATGTGCGCGACGCCTATGATGACTTCTGGCCAATTTTCAATAATTTTCACCTTCCTACCTCTGTTCTCCACTCATATTCCGACTCCAGAAAGAATATGAATGCCGGTCTAGAAAAAGGCCTCTATTTTGGCGTAAATGGCCTTGTTACCTTTGCCGATATTGTTCATCCTCCTCTCGAGAGAATTATTTTCGAAACTGACGCCCCCTTCTTGACACCAAAGCCATTTCGTGGTACAATAAACATGCCAGGCTATGTAAGGAACATAGCCGAATGGGCTGCTGATCATTATCAGCAAGATTTCGCGACAATTTCAAAGATTACCTCTGAAAATGTCGAGAAAATCTTCAAAATCTAACTTAAAAGGGAGGATTTATGGACGAGCAAGATAATTTCACATTCCGTATTCCGGTGTCTAATCTTGTGCTCGAGGCTCAAAAAGCTGCCATCGAAGAAATGCCAGTTACTCCGGCTACGCCAATTGTGATTGAGCAAGCTTTTCCATATCGCTCAAAAGAAAAACAAGAGCTCGATCTATATAACGAGCTATCCGCCGTATCCGACGAGGTAATAGCATGCCGAAACTCAATCTTAAGCAACATTTATTAGCCCCTCGCGAGACGCCAAATCACAAAGCGCGCATCCAGGCCGTAGAACGCGATTTAATTAACGCAGAATCCGCGCTTGGTCGCACGGTTTTCGGCAGTATTAGACCGGGCCACTCACGCGAATTCTTCTGCCTCAAGAAGAACGTCTGGATTTGGTACGAGGATGGTATTACTATTCGCTACGAAGTCCGCAAAAACGGCGTTTACAAGAAAGTAGGTGAGGAAGAGTACTATAAGAAGATCGAAGGCGAAGAGCTGACGAACTTCAAGAATGCCACCAAAGCCTATCTGAGACTAATAAAGCAAAGCATTTATAAATAAAAACTATCGCTCGTGGAGGGCGATAGTTTTTTGTGCTTGTGCTAAAATATCTCTATGCTTCAAAAACTTCGCGCACTAAAAACCAATGAAAATATTCTTGTTACTGCCGATGTTTTGCTCAGTAGTAAATCTTCATTCATGAACATCTTTTTGATGGGGTTCATGATTAATATTTCCGCTTCTAGCTCGCCGACGAGTTTTGTCGTCTACTGCATTATTCGCTATACTCTTATGGCCTGTTTTGCTGTTATTTTTCTGCCGTTCTTTAGGAAACACATCGTGGCGGCATGGCGCCTTAGTATGCTATTTTCGGTATTTGAAATTATCTGCGTAATGACGCTTGATGCAAAAGCAACTTATTTTCCTTATATTATCGCAATATTCAACGCGGCAGAATCGTCGCTGTATTGGCGACCTAAAATGCATTTCGATGTCACAGAGATACCAGATTCGCGCCGCCTCGCTTTTAAGGGTAGAACGGCTATCCTTACCGAGATCATAAAAATCGTAATGCCTTTAGTACTTGGTTTTCTTATCGGAAATAGTGGTTATACACGCGTCGCAGCGATTATCTTAGTTGTATCCTTGATGCAGTTATTGCTGTCCCTTTGTTTCCGCCCAACCAAAAAACACACTAGTATGCCGGCGCACAAAATGTCGGAACTATACGACGCCATCGCAAAGCATGAATCAATGCGAAAACTATTATTAATTCAACTAATACGCGGCTTTGTTATTTGTAGCTCCGCATATCTTGTGATTTCTCAGATTTGCCTGTATCGCAGTACTGATTCTAGTATGGACGTGGGTGTTTTTACGTCATTGTCGTCAATAATTACAATTATTGCCGTGTCTTTGTATAGGAAAATCCGCAAAACATCACACCAAAAGGCATACCTTGCAGCCTTTATTCCGGCGCTGATTTTGCTTCCGGTCTCTTTGATTTTGCTACCAGATAATCCGGTGTTATCAATCGCGCTATATGTATTCATGCAGGGTATCGTAAATGGTCTCCTTGACGGCACAGTTACACAGACGCGTCTGCAGGGATTGCTTAGCTCTCATCTAAAGAACGATTCTTATCGCATCGAAATGGAATGCCTAAGCGAGGTAGCATTGTCAGTCGGTCGCGTCGTGGGTTTGTGCGTACTGTTATTTATTATTATGTTTGGCGATGGGCAGCAAATGCTCTGGCTTGCATTTGTCGAATCGCTATTCATTATTCCGTGGCTCGGAATGATTCTACCGAAGAAACATCACTATAACTGATATAATATAGGCATGATTTATCTAGACCATGCAGCCGCTACTCCAGTTTCGGAAAAGGCATTAAAGGCTATGTTGCCATATTTTTCTGAGCAATTTTATAATCCATCCGCCGCATATTTGCCGGCTGTTGAGATTCGTCATGCCTACGAAAACGCCAAGGATGAAATTGCGCACGTTATTGGCGCAAAGGGCGCGGATCTAGTAATGACATCTGGTGCAACTGAGTCAATTAATTTAGCTTTTTCTCTAATTCCGACTGATTCTGATGCGGAAGTATTAATCTCTGCCGTCGAGCATGCCGCCGTACTAGAGAATGCCAAGCGCGCAGGAAATTATCAAATTATCGATGTAGATAATAATGGCCGTATTCTAATCAAAGATTTAAGGAATAAACTCACACCAAAAACGCAATTTATTTCGATTTGCCTTGCCAGCTCCGAGCTTGGTACTATTCAGCCGATCTCCGAAGTTGCTGCTATCGTCCACGAAGAGCGCACGCGCCGTGCAATTGCTGGCGAAAATACACCATTATATTTTCACTGCGACGCATCGCAAGGCCTTGGCGTGATGGAAGTAAAATTAAATCGTATGGGCGTAGATTTGCTTACGATTAACG
>JAKSSY010000012.1 GCA_024402845.1 Candidatus Saccharimonadota bacterium
AAAAATATTGGTCATCACAATTCTGGTGCTTTGTATTTTTTTAGTCTTTTTGCGATCCATTTAAGTTTTTACCTCACTCCACAGTTCTATATAATTATATAACATAAAATTGCTTATGCTTAAAAATTTAGTATGCCTGAATACAATTTTTTAAAATGCTATTGATTTCTTGATGGTTATGTTTTAAGATAGGTTTAGCATTATTAAAGCGAGGTACAATGGACGGAGTTAAGAAAGTAACAAGTAGGACAACTACGAATCATGCAAGTTCGTTGGACCATCGTCGCATCCAGAAGTCTTCAACTTTGAATCGTAAATTCGTAAAGAGGCCAACCGCGAGACCAAAGATTACGGCTGCTGCGGGTGCTGCATCTCGCTCGCTCCGTCAGCATGGTCAGGCGCGTGCGCTTATCCAGAAGCAAAATACTGTACGTTTGGCACCGAGTTCAAAAATTACTCAGAATCAGCAACAGCAGCAACAGCAGAGGCAAGCTCAGGCTCAGACCGAGCGTATTTCCGTTCGCCAGACTGGCACCGCAAAACAACAACAGCAGGCAAAACAGGTCGCTGCAGCTCAGCAACAACAGCGTGGTCAGGTTGCCGTAAAGAAGCAGACTCAGGCGCAACAAGTCAAGCAGGCTCAGCAACAGCAACAACAGCGTGCCGTTCGTCGCCAAATTGTTTCCGCTGCGTCTAAAGATTTGCCAGTTCAGAAGAATCAAACACTTGAGGCTGCTCGTGCAAGAATGGCCGCACGCAAACAAGCTGCTCAGCCACAACATTTGAGCGCACAAGAGCTTAAGGAACGTGCAATTCAGCAAGCATTGCGTAAAGTTGATAAGATTGATGGCGACAAGACTATGGCTGCTCAGTTTGTTGATGCTGGCCAGCAAAAGACTGGTCACTTCTGGCAGAGGAGAGGTTTTGCAATCGCTGCAGGTATGGCGGTGATCTCCTTGGCGCTTCTTGGCTATCTAGTTCATCTAAACTTGCCTGATATTTCTGTGCGCGTAACTGCGATGCAGACTGGTATCGAGAAGATTTATCCTAGCTATGTTCCGACCAATTATCGCCTTGATGGATTGGTAAAGGAAGATGCTGGCCGCGTAACGATGAATTTCAAGAATGACGAAGACAAGAAGTTTACCTTGATGGAAGAGAAGTCCAACTGGGATTCTGCCGCTGTTCTATCTAAGTATGTAAAAAAGAATTGGGGTAATGATTACTCCATCGCAAAAGGCCAGGGACTAACGATTTACGTTTCTGGCGCAAATGCAGCATGGGTGAACGGTGGCGTATTTTATGTAATTACCGATGAAGGTGGTAATCTTAGCGCATCGGATTTGCACGATATAGCCGTCTCGTTATAGTTAGTTGAAAAAGCTTGAAGCCGCGCCGTAAAAAGCGTGGCTTTTTGGTATAATTAAAAGAGAATAATGTGGAGGTTTTATGATTAAGTTTAAATATACTCCGAGCAAGTTAATTGACGAAAGTTTATATCAGGAGAAAATCGAAGAAGCACGCAGCTATGTGGCACGCGCACAGCAAGATGATTTTGGCGGCTGGGTAGATTTACCAAAGGATTACGATCGCGACGAATTCGCGCGCATCAAGGCTGCTGCCGAAAAGATTAATTTGGATTCGGACTATTTGGTCTGTATCGGTATTGGCGGTAGCTATCTTGGTCACAGAGCAGTTATAGAGGCGCTAGGTGGCGAAAAAGGCCGAACAAAAATTTTATACACCGGCAATTCTCTCAGTCCACGTATGCTCCAAAAAGTAGTGGCCGAGCTTGGCGATAAAGATTTTTCCGTAAATGTTATCTCGAAATCCGGCACGACGACAGAGCCTGCGGTAGCTTTCCGCATCTTTAAACGGATGCTTATTGATAAGTATGGAGAGGAAGAAGCTGCAAAACGTATCTATGCGACAACCGATGCCAATAAGGGTGCGCTTCATGATGAGGCTGTTGCCAAGGGCTACGAAATGTTTGTAGTGCCAGATAATATCGGGGGTCGTTATTCTGTCCTTACGGCGGTTGGTCTACTCGCAATCGCTGCGGCCGGCATTGATATTGATAAATTAATGGATGGTGCTCTAGAAGAGCGCGCGGCTTTGATTTCTGATGGTGGCGCGGCTGCGGAATATGCTGCAATGCGCAATATTCTGCTCGAGAAAGGCTACGATATCGAGATTTTGGCAAACTTTGAGCCGCAATTTGTACAGTTTAATGAATGGTGGAAGCAATTGTTTGGCGAATCAGAAGGCAAAGAAGGTAAGGGCATCTACCCGGCAAGCGTAGTTGATTCTACTGATCTTCACTCGATGGGGCAATATATCCAGGAGGGACGTCGCGCTTTGTTCGAGACATTTGTAGAGGTGTCCGCCGAATATGATGGCGTTAAGGTGCCAGAATTTACAGAGAACTTGGATGGCCTTAAGTATCTTGAAGGCAAGGAGATGGACTACATTAACAAAACAGCAAATGCTGCAACACGTGAGGCGCATATGGCTGGTGGTGTACCAGTATTAGAAGTTGTTATGCCAGACATCGACGAGCGCTCGCTTGGTGGTTTGATTTACTTCTTTGAAATGTCCTGCGCTTTGAGTGGCTTTACGCTTGGAGTTAATCCATTTAATCAGCCTGGCGTAGAGGCCTACAAGAATCGTATGTTTGAACTCCTTGGAAAACCTGGCTACGAGAAATAAATAGATGTGGTTGAATTATCTGCGCATATTCTTAATATCAATGCTGCCTCTAATAGAGCTTAGGGGTGCAATTCCGGTATCGCAAGCATTGGATATGCCAGTAATTCCATCGTATATTATCTGCATTATTGGTAACCTGGTTCCGATTCCGTTTATCTATTTATTTGCGGGAAAGTTGCTACACTGGGGGAAGGATAAAAAAGTTGTAGGCAAATTCTGCAGGTGGTGCTTAGATAAGGGTGTAAAAGCAGGAGAGAAGCTCACTAAAAAGGCGGGGCGCACTAGTTTGTTCTTTGCGTTGATGTTGTTCGTGGGGATTCCGATTCCTGGCACTGGTGCCTGGACGGGAATCCTTGCGGCAAGCTTCCTTGATATGGGTTTCAAGTCCGCGACAGCGGCCGTTACGCTTGGCGTAATACTAGCCGGCACGATTATGCTGACGGCTTCGTATCTTGGCTTTGGGTTAATTTAGGAATAACAGGAATACCTAAAAACCTCCCCGAGTTTGGGGAGGTTTTTGGGAGAAAGAGATTTTTATCGGTTATTTTTTGAATGGATTAGTCAAACCTAGCGTGCGGTTGGCTTCCGCGATGCGCATAAGTTCGTTGTACTTGCAGATACGCTCTGAGCGGCTGAGGGAGCCGGTCTTGATTTGGCCAGTACCGAGACCAACTGCAAGGTGAGCGATTGAAGTATCTTCGGTTTCACCAGAGCGGTGAGACATGACGCAAGTGTAGCCATTCTTCTTTGCTAGAAGAACCGTATCGATGGTTTCGGTGAGGGAACCAATCTGGTTTGGCTTGATAAGAATGGAGTTTGCAGCGTGTTCGTCGATACCGCGCTGAAGAAGCTTGGAATTGGTTACGAAGAGGTCGTCGCCAACGAGCTGTACTTTTTCGCCGAAGCGATTAGTGAGCATCTGCCAACCGGTCCAGTCGTTTTCGCCAAGGCCGTCCTCAATAGATACAACAGGGTAGTTCTCGACAATCCACTGATACCAGTTTGCAAGATCGTTGCTGGATTTCCAATCGCCATTGGTTTTGAGTTCGTAATGGTCGTCTTTAGCGAATTCGGATGAAGCGATATCCATTGCGATAGCGATGTCGTCACCGAGCTTGTAGCCGGCTTTTTCGACGGCGAGCTTAATAAGTTCGAGTGGCTCGTTGTTGCCGTCTTTTACGAATGGAGCATAGCCGCCTTCGTCGCCAACGGTCGTTGCATAGCCGCGTTCCTTTAGGATGCTCTTGAGGGCATGGAAGACTTCAGAGCCCATACGGACAGCCTCGGCAATGTTGCCAGCGCTGACTGGGATAATCATGTATTCTTGGAAATCTGTGGACCAATCTGCGTGAGCGCCACCGTTCATGACGTTCATCATTGGCATTGGTAAGCACATTTCGTCGGTAGTGCCGGCGAGTTCTGCGACGTATTCGTAGAATCTCTTGCTCTTAGCATGCGCAACTGCCTTTGCGGTAGCAAGTGATACGGCTAAGATTGCGTTAGCGCCGAGGTTGGATTTGTTTTCGGTGCCATCAAGGTCGATCATGAGCTGATCGATTTGACGCTGATTGCTAGCGTCGTTGCCAACAAGGACATCGCTGATTTTGTTATTGATATTCCAAACGGCTTTTAGGACACCTTTGCCACCAAAAGCTTTTTCGTCGCCATCGCGAAGCTCGAGCGCTTCGCCGGCGCCAGTAGAAGCGCCAGAAGGTACAGCTGCGCGACCTGCGTGGCCGCTTTCTAGAATTACATCTGCTTCGACGGTAGGATTTCCACGCGAGTCAAGAATTTGACGAGCGTGAATAAATTTAATATTGAAATTTTTCTCTTGCATATGATGCCTTTCTCCCTTTTATGCCAAAAATCTCTTGTGTTTATTATATCATAATGCTTGTGATATTTTTTGGAATTGAATAATATTTGTGATATATTTAAGCTAAAGCACTATAAAGGAGGGCATTTTAAATGGCGACTAAAAAAGCTGCCACTACTAAAAAGAAAAGCACCGCTAAGGCAGGCGCTAAGACAACAACAAAAGTAACCAGCACTAAGAAAGCTACTAAGCTTCCTGTAGGCGTAGTTTACGAAAAAAATCCAGAAGAACACAGCGTATCTGGTAAGTATACATTCTTCTATGTGATGTTTGCTTGCACTACTTTGATTTTCGCTGGTATTGCTGTATGGCTATTCGTCTTCTCGAGTGAACTTATGGCTAAGTACGAATCTATCGAAACTTGCGCACGTAACCATACCACTTGCGAAGTTCGCTATGTTGAATACGACGAAACCGTCGAGGAATAGTTGATGCAACCTGACGACGATAACGCCAGAGAAATCGAGTTAGCTCTTCACGAGGACGATGAGCCTGAAGAGATTGATCCAATGTCGCCCGAAGAAAGGCGCATTATCAACGAAGAAGCTAAAGCCGAAGAAGAGTTTATCGCCGATCAGGAAGATAGCATAAATCCGATGTTTTTTGAAAAAACAGAGGAAGAGAGAAAAGTAGAAAACCAGCCAAGTGCGACCGCCGAGCAACAGCTAGACGGCGCATTTGGCTCTGGTGGTTTAGTAGAAGAAGAGCCGGAGAACCCCGTTAGCAATGAAGAGGAGCTGCGGAAGGAAGGCGCGGATATCGACTATACGCCGATAGATATAACTCCTGCTATTGAACCAGCAGAAGAAACGCTAGAAGAAAAAGAACTGATTACAGATCAGCCGATTGCGGACCCTAATCCTGCCCCTGCACCAGTAGCAAAAGCGCCAGAGGTTACGGACGTAGCGACGCCAACTGGCGAAGTAGTCCCCGTTTCGCCGAAGCCTATTCCGGCAGGAATGCCGGTCAGCTCTGTGCCGGCTGCTGAGTCGAAAAATGATATTGACGCGAAAAAGACCACAAAGCCCAAAAAGAAGAAAACCGGCTTGGTGATAGCGATTATTGCAGTTTTGTTACTGGTGGCTGGTGGTGGTTTGGGCTTTTATGCTTATAGTCAACACGAAGCTCCAGAGAAGATAGTTGATGACGCAGTTGATGGCTTGTTGGATTCTGCGATGCTTGGAGTTACCGCTAATTCCTTGACGCCGACCTCTGGTAAGCATCCTATGATTAATGCTACCGTGCGAGATAGTAAATATAGCGCAGGCGAAAGTGTACGCGTCTCCGTTGCTTTTAAGGATTCTGCAATTATATATTTGAAGCTTAGCAATCTTAGGCTTGTGCTCGACAAGGTGAAGGGCGAAGAGCAAAAAGATACTGATACGGAAAAGACTTGGCCGCTAAGGAATGATATATACAATGAGGTATTTAATAGTATTGAGGGGAAGTGGGTAAGTTTGTCTACGGCTGATCTCGATAGCGAAAAAGAAGATGAGAAAAAATATAAATGCATTATCGAGTCCTTGGACACCTTTATTAGTAGTAGCTTTAAGAAAAAGGCAGCTGGAATTTATCGCAGTAATAGCTTTTTGACTTACGATGAGAGCTCGTCTATTGGGGAAGAAGATGGTATAAAGCAGTATCCGGTAGAATTTTCGGATGATAATCTTGAAAATTATTTCACTGCGATCAGGGAAACTGATGAATATTCAAAATTTGAAGCCTGCTTCGTTACGTCAGAAGAGGATAATGGCTCCGAAAATGTAGAAAAGAAAGAGAAGAAGGAATCTGCGAAGGAAAGCGTAAAATACAGCGCTAAGTTTGGCATATCTGGTTGGTCGCACGAGTTGCAATCGATGAATGTCGTGAAAAAGACGATTACAAAGGATAAAAATGGTGAAACTACTGGAGAAGTGAATACTCTAGTAAAATACGATAGTGTCGCCAATGGAGAGATTGAGAACGCAAAGAAGCTTAAAGATGTGCTTGATGAAGTAAAAAAGAATTTAGAGACGGCAAAGGATAGCTACGTTAAGAATACTTCTAGCGAAACTTGTGAAAAGATTAAGAGCTCTTTAGCTCAATATGGGTATGAGAGTGTTGATCAGTGCTTGATTCGGACGGCGAAGGTTGTCGAGAAAGAGATTGAATTAGATGAGATAGATTTCGCCGATTTAATCTTTGGCGACTTGAACAAATAGAAGCTAGTATATCGTAGCTGTTATAATATACTTATGGCTACAGTATCTCTTACGCCAAAATTGAAAGCGAAATTGAAGGAACTTCCGAAAGAGCCGGGTGTTTATTTTCATAAAAACCGGGAAGGGGAAGTGATTTATGTTGGAAAGGCGGCGATTCTGCGTAATCGCGTACGTCAATATTTTCAATCGCCGGAGCGTAAGGATGCTAAGACGCGTGCATTAGTAGCAGAAATCGACGATACGGACTGGATCGTTGTAGACACAGAGATGGACGCGCTGTTTTTGGAGTCCGAGATGATTAAGCGCTATATGCCAAAATGGAACATTTTACTTCGCGATGATAAGACCGTGAGCTATGTGCGCATTGATATGAAGTCTGAGGTGCCGTATGTTTCGATGACGCGTAATCCAGAAGATGACGGTGCGGAATACTTTGGACCATATTATGGTAAAGTGGCGATTCAGCGCGCACTCAGAATTTTGCGCAAGATTTTCCCCTATTACGACAAGCCATACACTGGTAAGAAAACTTTGAACACGGATTTGGGCCTAACGCCTGGGATAGAGGTTGGAAAGTGCACGCCGCGAGATTATAAACATAATTTGCGCCGCATGATTAGCTACCTAAAAGGTAACCGCAAGAAATTGGTGCGCGATATCGAGAAGCTAATGTATGAGGCGGCAGAGAAAGGCGAATATGAGCGCGCGGCGGAATATAGGAATCAATACTTTGGCTTGAAGGGCATCGGCACGAAGATTGTGTTCTCCGACAAAGAGTTTTTGGATATTTCCTCAGATAAAGCGCTCGAGGATTTGCGTGATATATTGGGCGCGGATAAACCTTTAGTACGAATAGAAGGCTATGATATTAGCCACCAATCTGGCAAAAATGTGACGGGCTCGATGGTCTGCTTTATAAATGGCGCGGCGGATAGGACGAAATATCGTCGCTTTAAACTGCATAAGCAGCAGAATAATGATCCGGAAAGCATGCGTGAAGTGATTACACGACGCTTGCGCCATCTGGATGATTGGGGTAGGCCAGATTTGATTATTTTGGATGGTTCGGTTGGTCAGTTATCGGCAATTCGCGGCATTCTAAAAGAGGCAAATATTCCAGTAATCGGGCGCGGTAAAAGTGGTGATCATAGTAAGAATGCGCGCGTAAGGATTGTGGTGCTAGAAGGCGAGGAAGATTATCGGATGATAGAGCTGGCGCCAGATAGTCATATCGCGAAGCTGATTGCGCGCATTGACGATGAAAGTCATCGCTTTGCGATTCAGTATCACACTTTGTTGAAACGAAAGGATGCGTTAAAATAGGGGAGCTATGATAAAGAATCAAATTTTATCGTTTATATTTCGTTGGATGGTGTCCACGGCTGCAATGTTTATCTGTATTCGACTGTTTGCGACCTTTGCGGAGGGAGCGGAATCTTTGCAAAATTCGCTTGGCTTTTATATGCTAGCTGGGTTGGTATTCTCACTCGTAAATTCCATCGTGCGCCCAATTGCGACAATCTTTTCCTTGCCGCTACTTTTGCTGACGCTGGGCGTATTTACGGTGATATTAAATGCCGCAATGGTGGCCTTAACAATCTGGATTTTACCTAACGTCTCGATGAGCTTTTGGGGTGCGATCGGCAGTTGTCTAACGATTTCCTTGATTAATTACCTTGTCAATATAACGGTAACTGATGTAAAATAGATTGTATGGAAATTGGTGTGTTTTTAACTATCGTTACTTTCGTATCAGCAATCTTGTTGGTTCTATTAATTTTATTGCAGCAACGTGGTGCATCTCTTGGTGCAGGCTTTGGCGGCTCTGGCGAACTCAACATTGAGCGCCGTGGCCTCGAGAAGTCTCTCTATAACGCAACCATCGTGATGGCATTTATTTTCGTAATCTCGATTTTAGCAATTTTAATCGTTGGATAAATGAAATTACAATTCGAAAAGAGTGGGCAAATCAAAAAGAAACGGAAGAGTTTTTCTGTCCGTTGGCATGAGTTCCTAGATAAAATAGGGAAGCATTTCTCGAGGCTTTTTGTTGGGCGTCTACAGAATGCGCGCGAGGTACGCTTATGGGTTGTAGAATGGGCGCTTCTCGTGGTTGTTGTTTTTCTTTTTGCGATTGTGCAAATTTTTTGGTATAGCGACGCATATGAGACCGACGCCTTTGTGGCGGGTGGCGATTATAGCGAGGCGGCACTCGGTAAGGTAAACTCGATGAACCCGCTTTATGCGACGACGAGCTCCGAAAAGGTATTATCCAAGTTATTATTTGCGAACTTATTCTCGCCAGATACGTCTGGACATCAGAAGGGTGAACTAGCGAAGAGCGCCACTATGGACGAGACTGGCAAGATCTGGACTGTTACGCTGCGAGATAATCTGTTATGGTCTGATGGCGAGCCGATTACGGCCGACGATATTATCTTTACGGTTGGCTTAATCTCCAATTCTTCCGCAAAAACTACGATTTCTTCTGACTTTTCGCGCGTGAAGCTCGAAAAAGTTGACGATAAGACGGTCAGATTCACTTTGCCGTCGGTATACCTAGAGTTCAAGGATAGTCTCGAATTTCCATTAGTGCCATCGCATCTCTTGAAGGATGTTAATCCGGCCTTAGTATACGAGAATAGCTTCTCGATGCAGCCGGTTGGCTCTGGCCCGTTTGTATTAAACGCCCTGCAATCCTCAACAACGGGTGAGTCCAATATGCAGACGATTTATCTAAACCGTAATGGAAATTATTATCTAAGCGACGCAATGCTTTATTCCTTCACACTGAAAACCTATGAAAATACCGATGATATTATCACGGCCATGAAGGCAAATGATGTGCGCGCAACGGCGGAACTTGGCGCGGAGAGTGCCGGTCAGTTACCGGCTAGTATTGGCGAGCGCACGAGCCTTATTAATGGTGGTGTATTTGCGTTTATTAATACGAAGAGCGACGTATTGAATAAGGTAAAGATTCGCCAGGCGATTCAGCAGGGTGTAGATATTAAGAAAGTGCGTGGCGAAGAGCTCAATGACTTACTGGCGCTAGATTATCCGATTCTGGAGGATCAGATGGAGCTTACGATGCCAGAACTCCCAAAGCATGATACGGAGGCAGCGAAGAAGCTGCTTACAGAGTCCGAGCTTAAATACGATGGCGATGCGTTAGTAGATGCAAATGGCGAGCGTGTGCATATAACGGTGGCGGTTGCGAAGCGCGATACGATTACCGGCGTAGCTGAGCGCTTCACGGATCAGCTAAAGAAGCTTGGCTTTGAGGTTACTCTTAGCGTATTCGACGAATCTCAAGTATCTGAGGATTTCTTCGCGACGGTAGTACGTCCACGCGATTACGATATTTTGATTTACGAGGTAGATATGGGCGTCTCGGCGGATCCGTTCGTATATTACAGTTCCACGCAAGCCTCTGGCTCTGGTTGGAACTTTAGCAATTACGGCAATGTGTTGGTAGACGATGCATTGTTGTCGGCTCATAATACGGTTAATGTGGGGCAGAAGAAGACGAAATACGAGGCCTTTTTGCGCCACTGGGTTAGCGATGTGCCGGCGATTGGCATTTATCGTTCAAGCCTAAGATACTACTACGCGCAAAACACTAGGATTTATGACGAGGATGCAAAACTTACCGATGCGCTAGATCGTTTTGCTAATGTGCGCTATTGGGCGAGCGAGAAGCAAACCGTCAATATGACCCCATAATTTGCTTGTAATTTACAAAAGTAGAGAAGTGTGCTACAATTTTGGTATTGCGCCCGTGGTGGAATTGGTAGACACGCTAGCTTGAGGTGCTAGTGGCTATTCAAACGGCTGTGCTAGTTCGAGTCTAGTCGGGCGCACCATAATTCGAGTTAGAATCGCCTATATGGGCGATTTTTTGTCCTCGCTCGCCCGGGAGGCGCGCTTCGGTCAAAGAAATCACCCATCTAAACGATTCTATTCACGAATTATTTTTTTTTAGCAGTGCTGGTGATTTTGTCCTTCAATAATTTAATATCTTGCAGGATGAGGGGGTTTTGTGTATAATAACTCTAACTGATGCGGGTTTAGCTCAGTTGTTTAGAGCGCTTCCTTGCCAAGGAAGAGGTCGAGAGTTAGAGTCTCTTAACCCGCACCATTTTTTGTTTCTGCGGCCGAATGGTCGTTTTTTTGTTGGCAGTATGAGAAATACCAGCGGTTTTCGATGGGATACTCGTTGTTTTGCCGCTTAGCGGCTTTATTCGCCAGGGAAAGGGCGACCCCAAAGCAAATGCCCCGGCTTTTTTATGTATGATTTTTTATGCTTGTGTTATTATATAGTTAGTTAATTGCGAGGTAAAATGAAAAAATCTTGGTTGGTGGGCATAGTCCTGTGTAGTTTCTTAAGTTTTTTGATGGCGAACCCGGCGTATGGTTGTATTGGACCGGACGGTAAGCCGGTAGAAGGTAAAGACGGCGAAGTTACGAATTGTGTTACCGCCGAAGAAGAAACAAAGAAGACTGGCGATGCGCTAGAAGTTAGCACGGAGCTGCTAGATTACGGTTATTTGTCTGAGGTCGGCCGTTCCTATACGCAAACAATTACCTTGACCAACAAGAGTGATGCTACGATTGCTGTAAAACTATCTGTCGAAAAACCAGATAAGAGCGAGATTAAAGATGAATCTAAGCTCGCGGCCGAGTGGGTGGCGTTTGTTGGCGGGATTAAATACTTTGAAATTCCAGCCAACGGCACAAAAGTAGTTGGTCTTCGCATAATGGTACCAGCAGATGCAACTTTTGGTTCGCAATATGCCACAATCAGAGTTGAAGATGTATCCAATAAGGTGAAGAAGACTATTGATCTTCGCTTGACCGTGGCAACCGAGGGAGTAGCCTTTGGCGGCGAAGTTACAAAGAACTCTGCATCTCCAATTAACTTGAATAACAAAATTAATGCCGAAGCGGTCGTCAAAAATGGCGGGAATGCAGGCTTTGCGGCAACTTGTACGCTCCGCGTAACGAAGAAATTTGGCCTCGAAGATTGGAAAGAGATTGCCAACGAGACGAAAGAAGTTTACCCAGGCTCCGAGACGAGCTTTAAGAGTGATTCTGAGGAGATTGGCTTTGGTTTCTTTACGGTCGAACAGAAAATCACCTACATCAATGACAAAGGCGAACAGGTAGAAGAGGCCTCTACTCGTACCGTATTGAATCTTCCGCTTTGGGCTGTGGTTGCAGCGAATATTGTGATTGTTTTGATTATCGTTTTGCTTGTCGTGATTAATATTATCAAGAAGAAAAAGACTGAGGACGAAGAAGATCGTGCGCCAAGAAAGGCAATAAAAGAGAAGAAGTCGAAGAAGAGTAAAGCTTCGAAAAAAGAAAAAGAATCAATCGAAATTGAAATGTAAAAAACTCCCCCCATCTCGGGGGAGTTTTTTCTATGCCTCACATTTTTTCTCCAAAAAAATGGTGAGTCCGGCTTCGATTTTCAAGTGTTCAAATCTAACCGGCCTCACTTTTTCCCAAAAAAATGGTGAGTCCGGTGAGACTTGAACTCACGACACCCTGCTTAAAAGGCAGGTGCTCTAACCAGCTGAGCTACGGACCCAATGCATTTATTATACGCTTTTATCTTATTTTTGCAAGCGTAATGAAAAAAGCGGCCCGTTTTTGGCGGACCGCTGGGTTGGCGGAACAGTTTGATTGATGATGTCTTCCAGGTTAGCGGCGCCTTCTGTGTGACGGCGTCGGATGGTAACTTCGGCGTAGTCCGAAAAGTCAATAGAAGGGCAAAATGCTTGCGAGGGGCGCGCAACTGTGGTAGAATATTGCTAGACTTTATGGGCGGTTAGCTCAGTTGGCTAGAGCGCGTCTTTGACGTAGACGAGGTCATAGGTTCGAATCCTATACCGCCCACCATTTCAGAGTCTATGATTGCCTATCTCGGCATTTTTTCTTGCCGTTGCTCGGTCAATAACCGCGCAGGACAAAAAGAAAATACCAAGCTAGACAACCATAGCTCTCTGAAACTGATATTTAGCTATATCGGTGGCTGGAGAAGTCTCGAGTAACAAACCTGAATAGGGTGAGGAATAATATGAACGACAAGAGTAAAATTCGCAACGTGGCGATTATCGCACACGTAGACCACGGAAAGACCACGTTAGTGGATGCTCTTTTGAAGCAGAGCAATACTTTCCGCGAAAATCAGGCCGAAATGGGCCAAACATTAATCATGGACTCCGGTGATCAGGAACATGAGCGCGGTATTACGATTACCGCGAAGCAGACTGCTGTTTTCTATGATGGCTACAAGATTAACATCATCGATACGCCAGGCCACGCCGACTTTTCTGGCGAGGTGGAGCGCACGCTCAACATGGCTGATGGTGTGCTTTTGATTGTTGATGCGCAGGAAGGCCCAATGCCGCAGACCAAATTCGTGCTTCAGAAGGCCCTAGAATTGTCTCTAACGCCGATTGTAGTCATTAATAAGATCGACAAGCCTGCCGCACGTCTCGGTGAGGTGGAAGACGAAATTGGCGACCTATTCCTCGAACTTGCTACCAATGAAGAGCAGCTCAAGTATCCAACCTATTATGCGATTGCGCGTGA
Organism: Candidatus Saccharimonadota bacterium; assembly: GCA_024402845.1. Taxonomy (GTDB): domain Bacteria; phylum Patescibacteriota; class Saccharimonadia; order Saccharimonadales; family Saccharimonadaceae; genus UBA2834. The sequence goes on from JAKSSY010000012.1 coordinate 13,390, forward strand.
CGGTAAAGCTGGTAAGACCCCAGAGCTAGATAATGATCTTCATGTTATCTTTGACGCTATCATTAATGAAATTCCAGAACCACAGGTGGATGTCGACGATTCCAAGGGCGCACAGCTTCTTGTCGCTGCGCTAGCTGCCGATAGCTATCTTGGCAAATATGCCATTGGTAAGATTTTCCGTGGCAAACTCAAGAAGAACGAAACCGTTTCTGTCATGAAGACGAACGGGGAAGTTGTTCGTGGCAAAATTGATAGCCTTTATACCTACCGTGGCCTTGGCCGTGAGGAAACCAACGAAGTAATCGCTGGCGATATCGTAGCTTTGGCTGGCCTTGGCGCAGCATCAATTGGCGATACGATTGCAACTGGCGATAATCCAGAGGCTTTGCCAACGATTGAGCTCGAAGCGCCAACTCTTAGTATCTATATTGGCCCAAATACTTCACCATTGAAGGGTCGTGAAGGCGAATTTACGACTTCTCGTCAGATTG
>JAKSSY010000013.1 GCA_024402845.1 Candidatus Saccharimonadota bacterium
GGCGACATCGTTAGGGTTGGTGGTATGACTCGTATGCCAGCAGGTGTCGAACGCGTAAAGAAACTCTTCGGCAAAGGTCCAAGGCAGGGTGTTAACCCAGATGAGGTAGTTGCAGTAGGTGCAGCAATCCAGGGCGGCGTTCTTGCAGGCGATGTTAAGGATGTTCTCCTTCTTGATGTAACTCCACTTACCCTCGGCATCGAAACCATGGGTGGCGTACGTACTCCACTTATCGATCGCAACACTACTATTCCAACCAGCCGTTCCGAAGTCTTCAGTACCGCAAGCGATAATCAGCCACAGGTAGAAATCCATGTTCTTCAGGGTGAACGCGAATTTGCAAAAGACAACAAGTCTCTTGGTCGCTTCATTCTCGACGGTATTGCTCCAGCTCCACGCGGTATCCCACAGATTGAAGTTACCTTCAACCTTGACGCTAACGGTATCTTGAGTGTGTCTGCAAAGGATAAGGGCACTGGTAAAGAGCAGAGTATTACTATTCAGAACTCTGGCAACATGAGTAAGGCAGATATCGAAAAGGCTCAGCGCGATGCAGAATCTCACGCAGAGGAAGACAAGAAGAAGAAAGAGACCGTAGAGGCTCGTAATCATCTTGAAAACGCTATTTATCAGGCAGAAAAGATGCCAGATGAATACAAAGACAAGATTTCCGACGAAGACAAAGAAGCTATCAAGGCCGCAGTCAAAGATGCCAAGGAATCTCTCGAGAAAGATGCCGACGACAAGGAAAAGCTCGAAGAGGCCGCAAAGAAGCTCAATGACGCAATCATGCCAATCGGTGCGAAGATGTATCAGCAAGCTTCCGCCGATGCTAAGGCTGACGGCGCTAAGTCCGACGATAAGAAGGATGATGACGGTTCCGTCGAAGGCGAAGTTGTAGATAAATAATCTCAGCCAACAAAAGACCCCCGATATGGGGGTCTTTTTTGTGTTGTATAATAAAGCTTATGAATACTTTAGAAATTATTTTAATCGCCGCTGTGATTATTTCGATGCTTGTCATGGTCGTATTGATGATGCGCATGAGTAACAATCTTACGCGTTCTATCGACGATAAAATCGATCGCGAAAACAAACGCACGCAGGACAAAATCGACCAAATGAACGAGGCAGTCAATCGCAAAATCGACCTCAATAACTCGCGCGTTCAGGAATCCATTTCCAATCAGCTTACCGAATCTGGTCGTCAGATGCGTGATAGTAAAAAGGCCATCGCCGAGATTTCTGCGCGTCTCGCTACTATTACAGAAACCAACAAACACGTCGAATCCGTCGCCGACGAGCTAAAGACTCTCCAGGCCGTACTGCAGAATCCAAAACAGCGCGGCGTCTTTGGCGAATATTATCTCGACACGGTGCTCGGCAATGTTTTGCCAGTTGGTTCGTATGATCTTCAGTACAAGTTCAAGGATGGCGAAATCGTCGACGCAGTCGTCTATCTAGATAAAGGTAAAATTCTCCCAATCGACTCTAAATTCTCGCTCGAAAACTACAACCGTATGGTCGCCGCGAAAGACAAGGCTACGCGTGAGCTCTACGCCAAAAAAGTACGTGATGACCTAAAAGGCCGCATTGATGAAACTTCGAAATATATTCGTCCAGGCGAAAAAACCATGGAATTTGCCTTCATGTTCATCCCGTCCGAAAGCTTATATTACGATTTGCTCATCAATAAAGTCGGCACCACCGCCAGCGAACGCGACCTTATCGAATATGCCTATCGCGACAAAAAGGTTATCGTAACCAGCCCGACGAGTTTTATGGCATACCTCCAGACTATTCTTCAGGGTCTGCGCAGTCTCGAAATCGAAAAAGACACTGCCGAAATCCAAGCCCGTGTCGCAAAGCTTGGCACGCATATTAACAACTTCGATACCTATATGAACAAGCTTGGTAGCTCACTTGGTACTACGGTCAGCCATTACAATACTGCATACAAAACCCTCGCTCAAATCGATAAAGATGTTGTAAAAATAACAACAGGCGAAGCAAACATTGAGCCTCAACTCCTAGATAAACCATCAATCGAAGAATAAAAAAATAACCCCTCACGAGAGGGGGGTATTTTTTTTAGAAGAAGCGAATCGATGTGAATGGATAAAGCCTTGTTGTGACTGGACCAACGATGCGGCAATACGGAATCGTACCGAGGCCATTACGGGAATCGTAGGAATTCTGACCTTCTCGGTTGTCGCCAGAAACAAAGATTTCGCCTTCTGGCACAATCGTATTAATGCTGCCAGAAACATTTTCTTTTGGTCCATCATCGGCAGACTTGCGTGTTTCTTGGTCTGGCTCAAAACCTTCTGGATGCTCTTCGTTGTAAACTGTTAATTTTCCGTCAGCCACAACTACGCGCTCGCCAGGAAAAGCAATTACGCGTTTAATAATATATTGGTCTTTTACATCAATCATCGGATCGCAGTTGGTCAGGGAAGTATTTCCGCCATTTGCGAAGACGACGATTTGTCCGCGCTTTGGTACATACTCTTCTTCCTTAAAGTGCGCAACGGAAACTGGGATGCGGTTTACAATTACGCGGTCGCCGGACTGCAAAGTATTCTCCATGCTACCGCCCACAACGCTATAACTGCGAAAGATAAAACTATTTAAAATAAAAGTTCCTAGAGCCACTGCGCCAACGAATGTCAAAAAACTAATAATGTCTTTAAGCGCAGGGTATTTCTGAGCAAAAGTCGGTTTCTGTTCCATTACCTTATTTTAACATAAGTGGCGAGATCTTGGGCGCCGTGGTAAAATAAAAGGAGCTATGGCAGATTATATTATGCTACGCAAGGGGCGCAACGCACTCAGTAGTGTCGTTCACGCCTGTCTAAATGTCGCGCTGGCAATTCTTTGTACTGCGCTCACAGTTATCAGCGGTAACTGGATTTTTGGCGTACTATTGGTTCTGCTTTCAAAATGGCGCGTTGTGGCAGTTCGCCCACGCTATTGGATTTTAAACATCAAGTCTAACCTAGTTGATTTTGTTGTTGGTATCAGTATTGTTATGTTAGTCTACATGGCTGGCACCGATGGCCTAAATGCTTGGCATATTATTTTGACAATCATCTATATCGTCTGGCTTGGTGGTATTAAGCCTCGCAGTGAAACTATTGCAACGGAAATCCAGGCGCTCTTCGCTGTGTTCTTTGGTACTTTTGCAACTGCACTTGTCACATCCGAACTCAACTCTGTCTTTGGTGTTGTAGTTTGTTTCTTGATTGGCTACGGCGCCTGCCGTCACGTTTTGATGCAGGGCGAAGAGCATGATTATACTCTCACGACTTTTATCTTTGGTATTATGCTTGCAGAGCTGTATTGGATTTTCTATCACTGGTCAATCGTCTATACTATTGGTGCCCTTGGCGCGACCGTTATTGTGCCACAGCTACCAATCGCCGCCACTACAATGTTCTTCGTATTAGCGCGCGGCTACAAATCCGCGGTTCGTCACGACGGCAAAATCCGCGTCGAAGACATTGCGGCACCAATCATTTTTTCAGCTTTGCTTATGGTTGTAATGGTATTCTTCTTCTCGGGAGCAAATTTCAACATCTAGATTATTAGGAAAGGAGGATTAATGGAGAGTGGGAATTCGACGAGTACAAATAATGAACATCATGAGGATTGGCGTAATTATACGGCGCCCGTAAAGACGCAGCCGGAGCCAAAGCCGAAAACTGGCGGAAAAGGCCATGGTGGCTTAATTGTTGGTATGGTGTTCGCTATTTTGCTTGGCAGTACCGGTCTCGTACTGGGCGCTCTTGCATTTGTTAATTCACTCATTGTTAGCCAACAGCCGGACGTTGTAAGTGTTGATGGCTATTACGCGGGCAATTCTGTAGAGTTCGAAGAAACATCGATTGCTGGCATCGTTAGTAAAGTCACGCCAGCGGTTGTTTCGATTATTTCGTCAACTTATTCAACTAGCTACTGGGGATATAGTCAGGAAAGCCAGGCTGCCGGTACCGGCATGATTGTGACGGAAGATGGTTATGTGCTTACCAATAAGCACGTCATCGATGGCGCAAGAGATGTAAAAATCATCACGGATAGTGGCGACACTTATGATGACGTTACGATTGTTGGAACCGATCCGTTAAACGACGTCGCATACCTAAAAATCAATAACGCGGAAAAATTGCCAACCATCGCGCTTGGCGATTCCAAAACTATCGCAGTTGGTCAGCCAGTTCTAGCCATCGGTAATGCGCTCGGCGCTTATCAAAACTCTGTCACTCAGGGCATTGTTGGCGGTACAGGTCGCAGTGTTGATGCGGGCGATTCCAATGGTAATAATATTGAGCACCTAACTGACATGATTCAGACTGATGCTGCAATTAACCCGGGCAACTCCGGTGGCCCACTCGTTAATGCTGCCGGTGAGGTCATCGGCATCAATACGGCCGTATCTTCGGATGCAAATGGCATTGGTTTTGCAATCCCGATTTCCGCAACCAAAGGCATGTTAAATAGTATCATTCAAAACCACAAGGCAGAGCGCGCCTATCTCGGTCTCACTTACCTCACAATTACTGCGGACGTCGCAAAGGCATATGATCTCCCAGTAAATCAAGGTGCATATATTAGCACCGAAGATAGTCGTCAAAGCGCCATCGCTGCAGGTGGCCCAGCTGACAAAGCGGGCATCAAGAATGGCGATATTATTACAAAGGTTGGCAAGATTGAAGTCGGCCGCGCCGGTTCCATCTCGACCCTAGTCGGCGAATACAAAGCGGGTGATACGATTCAGCTGACCGTGTTGCGCAATGGTAAAGAGCAAGTAATTAACGTCACGCTTGGCGCCTATCAAGGATAAAAACTCATAAAGACATGGAAAAGCCGCGGCGTGCGCCGCGGCTGTTTGTGTGGGTGTTTTAAAGATAATCGTAGTCCGAGATGGGACCCCAATCGTCAGGAAAATCCCCACATTTTTCCATGTTCTCGTCGTCGGTGACCGTCGTTATCAGCTCCTTTGCGGAATCGAGGTCACCCTGAAACTTGTCTGAAGCCAGTGAAATCTGGCTAAGCAGCTTGTCACCGCCTTCCGGCGATTGTAGAACGGCATTCAGGAACTCCTCTGAGCTTTCGGTCAAGTCCTTTACCACGCCGAACATCCAGTTCGTGAACGACTTCCAACTGTCGTTCTCGCCATGCATGCGGTCCAGGGCGAAATCCTTTCGTTTCATGCTCTTACGCATGCCGACGAAGGTGTTCGCCAGGCTAAGCAGTAGCTCGTTCGGGACATCGACCTCGATGCGCTCATCTTCCGGCAGATCCTTTGTATCGTTCTCCAATTTCAGATAATGTACTAGTCGATTTGTCATCAAATGTCCGTTGCCGGATCTTATGATAACTTCTTCGCTGTGTGCCTCCCTCCCGTTTGCGGGCGGAAAATGTACAGTTATCATTCTGATGTTAGTTTCCATAAAAAACACCTCCAAAAGTGCAAAATATTGGCTTGCCGTAGGTTAGCAAGCAAACACTCGATAGTATTATAGCACAAAATGCCGAAAAAATCAAGAGTAACCATTAAGGTGTTGTAATCTGGGGCTATTTATGGTAAAATTAACGAGTAATTAAATTTAATGAATCAGTTCCGCGTGGAGTGGAACGAAGGAGAAGGTAGAAGATGCCTGTTAAAGCAGATATCAAGGAGCTCCTTGCTGCCGGTGCGCATTTTGGTCACAAGACCAGCCGCTGGCACCCAAAGATGGCTCCATACATTCACAGCAAGCGCCAAGGCGCACACATTATCAACCTTGAAAAGACCGTAGAAGCTCTCGATGAAGCTCTTCCAAAGGTGACAGAGCTCGCATCCAAGGGCAAAAAAGTTCTTTTCGTCGGTACCAAGAAGCAGCTCAAAGACGCCGTCAAAGAAGTTGCCGAATCTATCGATATGCCATACGTAACCGTCCGTTGGGTTGGTGGTATGCTTACTAACGTCGAAACCGTCAACAAGCAGATCCGCAAGCTCAAAGATCTCGAACGCCGCATGGCTTCCGGTGAACTCGAAAAGCGCTACAGCAAGCTCGAAGTTCAGCGTTTCCAGGAAGAAATTGATGTTCTTAACGAACGTTACGGTGGCATCAAGAATATGGCCGAACAGCCAGTTGCAGTTATCGTAACTGACATGATTCAGGACAAGAATGCCGTCAAAGAAGCAAAGACTCTCAATATTCCAGTCTTCGCAATCTGCGATACTAACGTAAATCCATCCGAAGTTGAGTATCCAATCCCAGCTAACGATGATGCTATCAAGAGCGTAAAGCTCGTCCTTGACTACTTTGCACAAGCTATCAAAGAAGGCAAAGCAAAAATCGCTAAGTAACATCAAACTAAAACAGGAGTTTTTATAATGGCTACCCAAAAAGCTGAAACTAAAACTACTAAAGAAGTTGCTGGTGAAGCAAAAGCTATCAGCATCGAACTCATTAAGAAACTCAAAGAACTTTCTGGCGTTGGTCTTACCGATGCAAAGAACGCTCTCGTAGAAGCAAAAGGCGATTTCGATAAAGCTCTCGCTGCTATGCGTAAAAAAGGTCTTACCAAGGCCGAAAAGCGCGGCGATCGCGAAACCCGCGAAGGCCTCATCGAATCTTACGTTCATGATGGTCGCCTCGGCGCTATCGTCGAAGTAAACTGCGAAACTTCTTTCGTAGCAAAGACTGACGAATTCAAAGATCTCGCTCACAAGATTGCGATGCAGGTCGCTTCCATGAATCCACAGTGGGTTACCGAAGACGAAATCCCAGCAGACAAGATGAAAGAAGCTCGCGAAGCTGCAGAGAAGTCCCTCACTGGCAAAGAGCCAGCAGATCGCAAAGAGCAAATTATTGCTTCCAAGGTTAGCAAGACTTTTGCAGATCGTGTTCTTATGAGCCAAACTTACATCTTTGATGATACCAAGACCGTTGGTCAGTTCATCAAGGATACTATTGCAAAGACTGGCGAAAACATCACCGTCAAGCAATTCAAGCGTATCGAACTTGGTGTAACCGAGTAATTCGAATCGCAAAAAGAAGAAGCCCCACGCGAAGTGGGGCTTTTTGTTGAGGGTTTATATGTAGTGGAATTCGCGCACACGCTCTTCGGCGGCGTTCATAATTGCAACCAGAGCCGACATCGGAATCTTTCGCACTCGGCGATATGGCGTACATTGATACTGGATATAGGTAAGATATTGCCCTGATTCGCCAAAGCTTTCCCAAACCATCCAGCGGTAGTGGTCGCTATAACCGACACAGCGCACCGTGTCGTCGCCGCGGAAGTGCAGCCAAATATGGTGCTTTCCCGTCCAACTCGCTAAGCCGCTATTGTGCCTGTCTACCTGATAGCCATACTCTTCGGCCATCAACCGATCGAGGTCAATCGTACCAACCGAGTCGATGTACTTTGCAGCCTTTTCGGCCGCCTCGTCCACTGTTAGGTAAGCGCCTCTATTCTTCTTCTTGAGGAATAGGAGTACTACTCCGACCAGTACGAGTGCACAAAGCAAAGCACTAATGACGTGATATTCGAATCCAACCATGATTCTCCCTTTCTCTAAGGAACCGTATAACAATACCGGTATTAATTATAGTATAAAAGGTATAAAAGTCAAAAATATCTCCCCAGGAAAGGGGAGATATTCTATTGCCAAAACTTTTTATTAGTTTGCGTATTCTTGACCGCTGAACTTGGAAAGAATATCGGATAGGTAGAAGCCTACGATACCGCCAAGAACTGGGAAGATTACGTAAGTGACCAACATTGGCCAAAGGGCAGCCATAAGACCATCAAAGCCATCCGCTGATGATGGAAGCAAGCCGTACATCATGGATGCCGCTGGGTTCATGACGAAGGTGCTGTCATTGATGCCAAGGTAGGTGCTGTTGATAACTACAGCAAAGAGCATAGCGAGGAATACGCCACTGCCGACGATTGCTGCAAATGTGTAAACGCCACGCTTGTAGTTAAGTGCGCGAGCATAGAAGAATGCCATGATGATTGCTCCGGCAAATTCAATCATGGTTACTGCCCAGAAGAAGCCACCGAAATCTTCAGCGGAATGTGCAAGATCGGAAGCTGCAGTTAGTGCTGGGAGAGTAGTGCTGGTGGCATCGATGTTGCCAGAAGCAAGGCCTACGCTATAGAAACCATTCACAATCATGAATGAGAACCAGGCACCGAGAATCTGCGCGATGATGTAAAGAATACCGCGAATTGCAGAAACGCGACGGCTTGCCATCATGCCTGCGGTGATGATTGGGTTCATGTGTGCGCCAGATAGTTTGAATACGGCTGCGGTGATACCAATGTAGCCAAAAATCATATAAAGTGGGTTGAACAATCCAAGCGTCAAAGCGATGGTTGTTACGAGGCCAGTACCAATGATTTCTGCGATGATTGCGCCGATAATTCTGGTATCTTTGAAAATTGTTAAAATGTTTTCATTCTTGTCGCCTTTGCGGGCAAAGAATTCTTTTACTGGATGAGTCTTTTCGGACATCACGACAGTTTTTTCTACTGCTTCAACTTTTGGTTCTTTGACCGTTGCTTTTGCAGTTACTTTTTCTTTTTTGGTAGTTTTGGCTGCGACAGACTTTGCTGTAGTTTTGGCTTTCGTGCTTGTTGCTTTAGGCTTCGCGGAAGTCTTTTTTGCAACAGGCTTTTTAGCCGTCTTAGGCTTTTTAGTTGCCATTTCTCCTCCTTATAAAGAAATATATAACTTCAGAATATCACACGGAACGGGGGTGGTCAAATTATGCTTATTTTATTAAAGATGGTACAATTATGGGCATGGGAATTTTAGTCGAAGATAACGAAGAACGTAGTAAATTACAGGATCGCATCTCCGCGGATTTGCGTGAACGCGCCAGCCGTAGCTCAAAAAATGAAGGCGAAAAAGACGTCGATTTAGTCGAAGATTCTGCATTCATCGAAGGTACCAAAACATCGCGCGGAACCGCTTTTTTCTGGATTATTTTAATTGTGCTGGCTTTGATTTCGCTCGGCATTATTTTCTTCCTACATTAAAGAAAACTTAAATAATTTTGCGCCCACGCCACGTGGGCGTTTTTTATGGGGCGCGTATCTCTGTAAGATATGGTAAAATAATATATGTTATGTCAACTATAGCGGAGTTAAAAGCCGAGCTCAAAAAGCTCAATGCTGAATACGCCAAAATCAAGGACGTCCCGGCCGAAAAACGTGCGGATTTTGGTAAAGAACTCAACCTCAAAAAACAGGCGATTATGCAAGAAATCGCTGATGCCGAAGCTGCTGCAGAAGATGATTCTGTTGAAGCATTAGACATTACGGCCCCTTGCGATATTAACGAAAAACAGCCAGAGTTTTTGACGGCAGATTTTGGTAGCAAACACCCACTAATGACCGAGCTTGATCGCGTTGTTTCCATTTACCAAAGCATGGGTTTTGACATCATGGAATCTCGTCAACTTGATGATGAATTTCATATGTTTGACAGCCTCAACTTCGCAAAAGGTCATCCCGCACGTGATGGTTATGATACTTTCCGTACCGAAGAAGGTTTTATTCCTCCTGCACACACCAGCACAATGCAACATCGCGTTTTGAAAACCTACAAGTACAAGCTCGAAGAGGGCAAGGCAATTGCAGTCGCAGTTCCTGGTCGCGTATATCGCAACGAGGACGTTGATGCTACGCACGAACACACATTTTATCAGTGCGAAGGCGTCTATGTTTCAAAGACTTGCACCCTCGGCAATATGCTAGGCATTCTCCGCGAATTCTTTGAAAAATATTACGGCCAAAAATTAAACATCAAAACTCAGCCAGGCTACTTCCCATTTACGGAACCAAGCCTAGAATTTTTAATTGAAAAACCAAAATCACTTGGTGGAAAAGGCGACGGTTGGCTCGAAATGCTCGGTTGTGGCATGATTCATCCAAACGTTCTAAAAATGGCTGGAATTGATCCAACCAAATATCAAGGCTTTGCATGGGGCGGCGGCATCGATCGTCTCGCAATGTTGCGCTATGGTCTTAATGATGTCCGCAACTTCGAAGCTGCAAAACTTGATTTCTTGAAGGAGTTCACATGTTAATTTCACTAAACTGGCTCAAGAGCGGTCTTCAGACCGACGGCATTTCCGATGAAGAACTCGTCAAACTCATTGGTGCTCGCCTAGTTGAGATTGAACAAGTTATTGACGAAACGCACAAATACGACGGCATCTATGCCGTACAGGTAAAATATTGCGAAAAGATTCCAGACACGCATTTATCGCTTTGTAAAATCGACGACGGCGGCGTCGCAAAAGACGTTGTACGTGACGAAGATGGCTACATCCAAGTTATGTGTGGCGCTCCAAACGTACATGAAGGTATGTATGCGGCTTGGATTGCGCCGGGCGCAATCGTTCCTGCAACTTTTCATGACGACGAGCCATTCAAAATTGGCATGCGCAAAATGCTCAAAAAATACGATTCTTATGGCATGATGGCCGGCGCAGACGAGCTTGCATTTGGCGATGATCACTCTGGTATCGTTGAGCTCGACCCGAGCCTCGCAATGCCCGGCAAAACTCTATACGAGATTTTCGGCAATTTGGACGACAAAATTCTCGACATCGAAAACAAGTCTCTTACGCACCGTCCTGACACATTCGGTATTCTTGGCTTCCGTCGCGAAGTTGCCGGCATTCTTGGTCAAAAACATGTTTCTGAAGATTGGTATTTAAAGCCAGAACAAATTTTCAAAAACGACCCAGACGTAAAACTCAGCATCAAGCTCGACGAGAGTCTTTGTCCACGTTATACGGCTATCATTTTTAACGTCAATAAAGACGCCGATGCGCCAAAATACCTCAAGTACGACGACACGATCCTTACTCGTTCCGGCATGCGCCCAATCGACCCAATCGTTGACGCAACCAACTTAGTAATGCTTGGTTTCGGCCAGCCACTTCATGCTTTCGACTACGATAAGTTCATCAAAGTTGGCGGCACGAATTCGCCAAGAATTATCGTGCGCGCCGCAAAGACTGGCGAAAAACTCGAATTACTCGACGGCAGCACCGTTACGCTCAATTCCGACGATATTGTAATCACGAGCAATGACGTTCCAGTCGCGCTTGCCGGCGCAATGGGTGGCGCAAACACCGCGATCGACGAAAATACCAAGCGTGTCATTCTCGAATCCGCAACGTTCAGTCTTTACAACCTTCGCAAGACCCAAATGGCGCACGGCATTTTCTCTGAAGCCATTACGCGCTTCACGAAAGGTCAGCCAGCCGGCCAGACTAAATCCGTCGCACTTCGTTTCGCTGATATCACGTCCAAATTCCTCGAACCTGTAGCATTATTTGATAGCCAGGAAAATAAGCCAGAAGACGAGCTTATTTCCGTCAGGCTTTCACATATCAACGGTCTACTTGGTACGGATTTCACAATGGAAGAAGTCCAGGATATTCTCGAAAATGTAGAATTCAAAGTCGAAACAAACGGCGATGTTTTAATTGCGCGCGTTCCATTCTGGCGCACCGATATTCATATCCCTGAAGATATCATTGAGGAAGTTGGTCGTCTTTCCGGCTACGATAATATCGAGCCAGTTTTGCCACTTCACGCAACGTCCGATCCGAACGTGGTCTTTACGATGAAGACGCAAATTCGCAATCATCTTGCTGCATGTGGCGCCAATGAGGTTCTTACTTATTCATTTGTTCATGGCGATTTAATGAAGAAAGTCGGTCAAAAACCAGAGAATTCTTTCAAGATCATTAACTCTATTTCGCCAGAACTACAGCATATTCGTCAGACGATTGTTCCAAGCTTGCTTGATAAAACCTATGGCAATATTCGCGCTGGCTACGACAAGTTCGCGCTCTTCGAGATGAACCAAGCCTATCCGCGCGCTAATGGCATGGACGAAGATGGCGTGCCGAACAACTCTTACAATTTGGGCTTCGTTTTCGCAGACAAGAATAGCAAGTCCAATTACTATACCGCCAAAAAATATCTCGAAAACTTACTTAAGAACCTTGGCGTAAAATACGAAATCAAGCCATTTGTCGCAGAAGAAGATGCAACCAATGCATACTACGAGTCAAAGCGTTCCGCTAGCATTTATTGCGGCGACGTAAAACTCGGCGACCTTGGCGAAATTAAGAATAAAGTTCTTCGCGAATTCAAACTAAACTCTGGCACGGCCGCTTTTGAACTTGATCTTATGAAGCTCATCTCGCATGCTGAAGGCACAACGCACAAAGATTTTCGTGTTAGCCAATATCCATTTGTCTCTCGTGATGTTACTTTGAGTGTCTCGCTTGATACGGAATATGCTTCACTCGAACAGCAAATCCGCGCAATCCTCGAAAAAGCCGACTATATCTATAAGCTCGAATGTACTTCAATTTACCGCCCAGAAGGTGCTGATACGAAGAACATTAGCTTCCATCTCGACTTTGCGGATCCAAGCAAGACTTTGGAAAAAGGCGAGATTAACGCTATAATGACAAAAGTGGAACAAGTAAAATAACGGGTGGAAAATTGGAGGTAATATGATTAAAAATGAAGAACTAACGACATCCCCGAAACAGAGAATTGTTATCGTGCTAGTCGCACTTTTGATGCTCGGTTCAACTTTTGCGCTTTATGCCGGTATTGTTTTGAACTACAACAATAATACCGAAACTAGCCAGGCCAAAGACGAAAAACAAGAACGTTTCGAAGAACTCTACGCCGAGTATCAGGAAAAACTCGACGCCCAGGCAAAAGAACTCTCAAATATCCATTTCGAGGAATTCTCCAAATATCGTAGCAATGTAAAGAGCTTCAACGCTGCTGGCGCAACCGAGCTCAAGGTTAATGATCTCAAGATTGGCGAAGGTCGCGAAATCGTCGAAATGAAAGACACGGATTACGCCGCATACTACATTGGTTGGCTATCCGACGAGACTATCTTTGACTCGTCATTTGACGACAATGGGAATCCAACTCGCCTTATTCAGCCACTTGAAGGTTCCGAAAACATGATCGAGGGTTGGCTTGAGGGCATCTCCCACTACGAGGAAGAGGGAACTCATTATTGGGACGGCATGCGTATCGGTGGCATCCGCGAGATTACCATTCCTGCCGCACTCGCATACGGCGATCAAGAACAAGGCACAATTCCAGCCAATAGCCCACTCAAATTCGTCATCATGCTTATCGAAAAACCAGAAGAAATTGAAGTTCCGGCCGAACTCGAAGAGCTCTATACCGAGCTTTACGGCTAAAATTCTCAAAAACGCCAAAAAATACCCCGTAACAGGGGTATTTTTTGCATGCAAAACGGGTGCTTAAGCATAAGCGTTCTTGACTTTTTTGCCTATCCGTGCTATAATGATAGACGTGATCGTAAAAATATGCGATTAGGTACATTGAAAGTTACTTACTACAGATATCAAATTACAGTTTCATTGCCCATCATTTCTAGCAGCCACCTGCATTCTTATCTATCTCAAAAGAGGTAGGCAAAAATGCAGGCGAGCTGCACACGAAGCTATCGCAGCTCGTGAAATATAGAAAGGCCCTTAAAGGGAAAGGTGGGAGAATATGGCCAGTAGTTGGTATCATACATTCGTAGCTCAGATGAGCTGGGAAGTAGTAGGAGTTGTTATCGTATTGATGGCGTTGGCATATCTGATCGGTCGCAAGAGCATTCAGTATGTCAG
>JAKSSY010000014.1 GCA_024402845.1 Candidatus Saccharimonadota bacterium
AGAGACTTGCCGGTATTTTTTGCGAACATTTCTGCGAGGCGCTTCTTGAGATAAATGCCTTCTATGAGGGCGATTTCCTGGTCGGTGATTTTGCCCTCCGTGCCAGAGCTCGGCTGATGAATCATAATGCGAGCATTCGGCAAAGCGTAGCGCTTCCCCTTTGCGCCAGAAGACAAAAGCATGGCACCCATTGAGGCTTGCAAACCGATACCGATGGTCTGAACATCTGGCTCGATATAATTCATCGTATCGATAATCGCAAGGCCGTCATAAACGGAGCCGCCAGGCGAATTAATATAGAGCTTAATGTCTTTCTTTGGGTCTTCGTAAGCCAAGTGTAGAAGCTGAGCGATGACGATATTTGCCGTTTCTGGCGTAACTTGGTCACCTCAGAATACGACGCGCTACTTCAAGAGGCGCGAATAAATATCGTAGGCACGCTCGCCACGATTGGTTTCTTCAACAACTGTAGGAACTAAATAATTCTTCATTTTCCTCCTTGAAGTTATTATATTTGTCTAGCACTCGCAAGTCAAGAGTGCTAAGTCTTATTGTCGGACTCGGTCTTTTCGGTAGTAGTCTCAAAGCGGCTGTCTAGCTTACCGAAGAGCTGGCGCTCTTCTTCGAGTAGAGCGTTATATTTCTCTACTTCGACGTTATATTCATCAATATAGGCATTAAGGGCGTCACGCTCTTCGTCAATTCGTTTACCTTGCGAGATTAAATAATCGTAGCGAGATTGACTCCAGTTCCCGAGTTCGGTCTGACGGTTATGATAATCAACCTGTTTATTATAGCTATCGAGGTTCGAGCGATAAGTATTGCGCTTATTTTCCAAAATACCGTGCATGGCGTCGAGAGCCTCTTTAGCCTTCTCAATCTTCTCTTCTTCCGCGTTCAGGACGGCGGTGTATTTCTTATAGAACTCAACCGTCGCGTCATGATTTTTGAAATATTTTGCGTAGTGATTTTTGAGCGAATCCGACAAATCATTGTCATAGACGCGCTGACCAATAATCGAATGGAGCTCGGTATAATACTGCTCTTCTGAATAGGCATCCATATAATCACCAAAGACATCTTTGTGATTCTCGTAGTAGTTTTTGAGGTCCAAGTTTAGGGCTTCTTTCCTGCCGTCGCTTAGGCGATCATAAATCGCATGCAAAACTTCATGCATCAAGACTGCTTCCTTGACACCGTCAAGCTCTTTGCCCTTTACGTCATAGATATAAATGCGGTTATCTGCCGAAGAGTAGCAACCGAGTGCGGAGTTTACATCTTCGTCGTCAACGCAGTGATCGTTAAAGATATCCGCCTGCTCTAACTCTGGCTTTGTGGAGCGCATAATATAATCAGAACGCCAAGTAAAACCAGCATTTTCAATAATGCTCTCCATCTCACTGGTAGGCTGATAAAAACGCCCGCCAACAAAATCATGGATTTGTTGCGAAAAGAATATGTAGACAAGATTGCAAACAATCACCAAAATACAAATCGCAGTAACAAGCGGGGATGATTTTTTCTTTTGCGCTTTTTGTGGTTTCTGTTGCGTTTCAGTAGTCACGTTTTAATTATAGTATTTATTCTTTTACTTTCGTTAAAACGAATTCATCTTTTTTGAAGTCAACCTTCGCAATATCACCCTTGTCGAGTTTGCTAGACAAGATATTATCCGCGAGGAGGCTTTCAAGCTCATCTTCGATTTCGCGACGAAGCGGACGAGCACCATTCTTCGTATCGTAGCCTTTTTCAATTAGGCGCTTCTTTGCGGCATCTGTGAGCTGAAGGCCGATGGATTTTTCAGCGAGACGTTTCTTGAGATCTTCGATCATATTATTAAAGATGCGGTCGACGTCTTTTTCGCTGAGTGCATTAAAGGTAACAATCGAATCGAAACGGTTTACGAGTTCTGGGCGCATAATTTTGCGAAGTGCCTTCATAGCGGAAGCTTCGTTTGCGGCATGCTCAGCCTCGAGCGCCTTGGCGTCTTGCTTCGTTTTGACCGAGAAGCCCATTTCGGACTCACGATACATGTCTTGTGCGCCGAGGTTACTAGTAAGGATAACAATAGAGCTATTGAATTTTACTTTCGTACCCTGACCATCGGTCAAAGTGCCATCTTCGAGAATCTGCAAAAGAATATTGAAGACTTCTGGGTTGGCCTTTTCGATTTCGTCGAACAAGACAACTGAATATGGCTTGCGGCGAACCTGCTCAGTCAACTTACCGCCATCATCATAGCCAACATAACCGGCCGGCGCGCCAACGAGGCGTGCAACGTTGTGCTTTTCGGCAAACTCGGACATATCGATTTTGATGAGCGAATCTTCGCCACCAAATACCTCGCGCGCAATAACTTTTGCGAGCTCGGTTTTACCAACGCCCGTTGGCCCCATAAAGATGAAGGAACCAATTGGGCGACGTGGATCCGCGATGCCAGAACGACCGCGACGAATTGCCTTGCTGACGGCTTTGATGGCGTTGTCCTGACCAATAATGTCTTTACCGAGATGCTTTTCGAGGTTAACAAGAATCTCCTGCTCGGAACCATGTACGCGATTTACCGGAATGCCAGTCTTGAGACTAATGGCCGTTGTAAGATTCTCGGAAGTAACCGCAGGAGCTTTATCGACATCCTTGTGGGCTTTTTCGAGTTTTTTAATTTCTTCCTCGACCTGCGCGGCGCGAGTCTTATATATTGCAGCTTTTTCGTAATCTTCTTTTTCGGCAGAAGCTTCGATTTTTGACTGCAAATCGGAAAGTTCGATTTTGTATTTTTTGTATTCGCTACCGCCTTTTTTGTCGAGCGAAACGCGTGCGATTGCGCTAGCTTCATCGATTACGTCGATAACCTTGTCTGGCATGAAACGATCGGAAATATAACGCTGCGACAAAGTGATGGCTTCTTCGAGAATCTCATCAGAAATTACGACTTGATGATATTTTTCATAATGACCTTTGATACCCTTAAGAATACGAAGTGTAATGGTTGGATTTGGCTCGTTTACAATTACAGTCTGGAAGCGACGGGCGAGCGCTTTGTCTTTTTCGATATTTTTGCGATATTCATCGAGCGTGGTTGCACCAATAAGTTTCATAGAGTTGCGCGCGAGTGCTGGCTTTAGAATGTTTGCCGCATCCATGCTACCCTCTGCAGAGCCAGCACCGGAAAGAAGATGAAGCTCATCAATAAATAAAATCACAGAATCGTCACCGACAGCTTCATCAATAATGCCTTTGATGCGCTCCTCGAATTCGCCGCGGAATTTTGTGCCTGCTACGACGGAGCTGAGATCTACTTGGAAGATGCGCTTACCAATCAAGGTGCCAGGAACATCGTTCTTAGCAATGCGCATAGCAAGACCCTCTACGATAGCGGTCTTGCCGACGCCGGCTTCACCAATTAATACCGGGTTGGACTTTGTACGGCGGCAAAGAACGGTAATCGTGCGTTCGATTTCTTGTTCGCGACCGATTACGGTATCTAGCTTACCCTCTTTTGCGAGCGTGGTTAGGTCTGTGCCGAATTTGGACAAGAAACGATAGCTTTGGCGCTTGCCGGCTTTGCGTTTTTGCTCTTCGATTTTGGCTTCGCTGGCTTGTTTTTCTACAAGATCTTCGATACTGTTTGCGATCTGGTCTAGGTCGATATGAAGCTTTGTAAGGAGTGTGCCGGCGCGGGAATTTGGTTGACGCACGATTGCGTACATCATATGCTCGGTACCAATTACGCTAAGACCATTTTCCTGAGCAAAATTCATCGCCATGCGCAGAGTAAGAACTGTCGCTTCAGAAAGAGACATCATGGCCATTGGCGCAGCAGGAACATCTACGGCAACTTTGCCTTGGGCGCGCTCGAGCTGATCAATATCAATACCCTCATCGCGGAGAAGTTTAGCGCCAGTGGAAGTATCCTGAGCCATAATACCCATCAAAAGATGCTCGGTACCCATATAACCCTGGTTATAACGTTTGCTAAATAAATCAGCCTTCTGCAGGGCGAACCGTGCATTCTCGCTGAGATGATTCATAACTTCACTAAATTCGTCCATCATATGTATTTAATTGTATGTTTTTAGCACTCGCAAGTCAAGAGTGCTAATATAAAAAATGTTGTAATTTTTACAGGATTTCTGTATTTTTTACAACACTTTTGTGGAAAAATTACTCGCCTAGGATTTCGAGGAACTTTTGCTCGTCAATTACCTCTGTTCCGTACTTGGCGGCCTTTTCTAATTTAGATTTTCCGGTATTGTGACCGGCTACTAGATATTTAGTATTTTTTACAACACTGCTGTGGAATTCCCCGCCAAGTGCGCGGATTTTCTCTGCGGCGACGTCTCGGCCCATAGAATCGAGCGTGCCAGTAACAACAAACGATAAACCATTTAGGCGGCCACCAGAAGTATCTTGATATACCGGCTCTACACCGTGAGATTTTAGATCATCGAGAAGCTTTAGGTTATCTTCGTCCGAGAAGAATGCCAAAATAGATTCTGCAACAATCTTACCGATGCCAGGAAGTTCGAGCAGCTCCGACTCTGTCGTCTCACGCAAAGCATCGAGTGTCTTGTAGTGCGCAGCTAAATCGATTGCGGTCTGACTGCCAATATGACGAATACCAATTGCCGTAATGAAACGCGCGAGTGGTGGGTTCTTGCTGGCCTGAATGTTATCTACAAGCTTGCCTGCGGATATCTCAGCAAAACGATCAAGCGACTGAACCTGACCCGTCGTGAGCGTATATAAATCTGCGATAGAGCCAACAAGCCCAGCGTCGACAAGCGCATCAACGTTCTTTTCGCCAAGGCCTTCGATATTTAGTGCAGGCTTGCTAGCATAATATTCGATTGCACGCTTTAGCATTTGATCCGCACTACTTCCCTTTACGCGATAAACAACCTCACCGGCTGGGCGCTCGAATTCGAGCTCTGGATATTGTTCGTGGAGTGCTTTTTCGTAATCGTAAGCTTCGGAAACATCTGGGCGAAGCTCCGTAAGGACGCGATTGACCTGCGGGATAATGTCCCCCGCTTTATAAATAACAACTGTATCTCCGATACGGACATCAAGACGCGCGATTTCGTCGGCATTATGAAGAGATGCATGTTTTACGGTGGTACCAGCTACCTGAACTGGGTCAAAAACCGCCACTGGAGTTGCGGCGCCAGTGCGACCGATAGAAATCACGATATCTTTTACGACAGTAGTCGCCTCCTCGGCAGGATACTTAAATGCGATTGCGGCACGCGGAGTTTTGCCGACAATACCAAGCGCTTGATAAACCTTGCGGTCGTTAACTTTAATAACAGCGCCATCGGTGCCGAACGGCAAATCTTGACGAGTTTCATTAAGCTCATTAATAAAATCCATCGCTTCGCGGAGCGAATGATAAATATGTTGCTGTCCAGAAATACGAAAACCAAGCTCTTTTAGACGTTCATAGACATGAGAATTTGTATCGAGATTCGGCGAGACCATATCGTAGCCCATAAATTTGAGCGGGCGCGATGCGGCAACTTTTGGATCAAGCTGACGAATAGAACCGGCAGCCAAATTGCGCGGGTTTGCATATTCCGGCTTGCCCTTAGCGCGCTGTTTTGCGTTCAATTCGTCAAAATCTTTCTTAAAAATCACAACTTCGCCGCGAACTTCGGTGTGTTCTTTTTGCGGAATTGAAAGCGGGACATTCTCGATTGTGCGAACATTCATCGTGACATCCTCACCGACCTTACCATCGCCGCGCGTAACGGCTTGTTTTAATAGGCCATCCTCGTAAATAAGCGCCATCGCAAGGCCGTCCATCTTGATGTCGACAAAAAGCTCCGGATCAATAGCGCCAAGTTTTGCGATGCGGTCGAGCCAATCGCGCACTTCCGCCTCGGAGAAAACATCCGCAAGTGAAATCATGCGCTCAGTATGAGTAACTTTTTGGAATTTATCCAAAGCCTGGCCCGCAACGCGCTGTGTTGGCGAGTCTGGCGTAATTAGTTCTGGATATTGCTCTTCGAGCTGGGAAAGTTCGTGTTTAAGACTGTCCGCGGCCGCCTCAGACATGATAGATTCGTCGAGGACATGATAATGATAGCGATATTCGTTGATTAATTTGCGAAGCTTTTCTACACGTTCAGTAACACTAGTTGGTATCATCAAGCATCCTTCGATAGAAGAGATAGATATATGCGGTAATATAGATTCCCGTAAATGTCGTCATAATTTGGAGACAGAGCGATGCGAATGGAATCTCGGCAAGGAATTCGACGTTTTCCTTTAGGATAAGGTCAAGCCACATAAGTGGCACCATTACGATTACCCAAATTACAGCCAAGAATAATAGGCCAAATAGTACGCGGATGATGAATTTTGTGCGGCGACCTTGAAGCAGGTCGGTTGCAGCATGTACGGCCGTCATTGGATACATACCAGGAACAGAAGTCGCGACGAGCGCCGTAATAGAAACTGGTAATAAGTATAACGATAGTAAGCCTAGAAGACCGCAGAATAGCCAGAACAAGAAGGCGTAGAGTGGCTGCTCGAGGAAGCCGGTTGATACAGCGGAAGAATAAACGATTACGCAGAATAGGATTGGTAATGCGTGCACAAAGATTAGTGCGACGATACAGAAGCTAGACATAAGTGGCGTCAACGCATTAAAGAGGCCATCGCGGAATTTCGGCTTGTTTCCAGCCAAAAGATGGCGCAGATAATAGATCGTTACGAGCCAGGTAATCGTGAAGAAGAAAATTAGGAATACTTGCTGGACTTCAGACATGCCACTAGTAAGACCGCCGGTAGTAATCGTAGAGATAAGCAAGAGACCAGACTTTGCAACACGGCCAAGCTCGCCACCATTTTGAAGCATCTCATAGCTCTCATCGAGGCTACTCTGGACGGTTTCATAAGTTTCCTGATTCATGATACCAACGAAGGCAACGTTACAGATAACAATCAAAACGAGTAGTCCACCAAACAACTTCCAGTTTTTAAACAAGATTTTGAGCGTAGACGTTGCATGTGAAACTAGACCAGGTACAGTGAGCGGGCGGTCATAATCTTCATGGTACGAACGGCGGAAAGAATGATGAAGTTTGACGCGCGCGCGTTTCTTTTCCCAAACCTTGTCACGTGTGTCAGTATAGGATTCTTTGAAACTTTTGCGTGGCTTTTTCTCTTTCGGTTTTTTCGTTTTTTCGGTTTTTAGCTTTTTCATATCCTTCTCTTCTTTTACGGTTTTTATTGCGGTTTTCGACGGTCTACTTCTTGGCATTTTCTAGCCTTTCTATACGAGATTCTATCGGCGGATGTGTCGAGAAGAGTTTACTTATCATGGATTTCGAAAGCGGATTTGCGATATACATAGATTCCGAAGCGATATTTTGTTGATGCATCGGACGTGCATGAGTTTCAAGCTTTCGCAGGGCATTTATCATGCTTTCCGGATTGCCGGTAAGTGTTGCGGAAGATGCGTCCGCGAGATATTCGCGTTGCCTCGAAATGCCCATCTGCACAAGACTTGCGACAATCGGCGAAAGAACTAGTGTAATTAATGCAAATAGTGCACCGATTGGCGAATGATCGTCTTCGTCGCGTTTGCTATAAAGTAGGACGCGCGTGCCAAAATCAGACATCAGACCAACTAGCGCAACGAGGCCGAAAGTAATCATACTAACGCGAATATCATAATTCTTTACGTGTGACATTTCGTGCCCCATAACGGCGCGAAGTTCATCGTCGTCCATTACCTCGAGGAGACCAGTTGTAGCTGCAACACAAGCATGCTTCGGATCGCGACCAGTCGCAAAAGCGTTTGGCGCATCGTCATTAACTAGGAACACGCGCGGCATTGGTAATTTTGCGTCTTCCGCAAGTTTTTCGACGATTTTATAGTAGCGAGGATTCTCATTTTCTTGAATCTCATGTGCGCCAGCTGACATAATGGCGATTTTGTCGGCAAAGAAATATTGGATTAAGACATATCCGGCACTGACGGCCATAAATGCAACCATAATCATGTAATTATTATTCAGCCATGCAAAAAGCCAGCCGACAACCGTAATAAAAGCCACAAAAATAATCATTAGCATAATAGTGTTGCGTTTATTCTGCGCGATCTGCTTGCGCATGGAAACTGCCATATATCTTTATTATAACTATTTTTTGAGATAATTGCACCCATAACGATAGTTGGAGCAATAATAAAAATCTCCATGCTTACCGTGTTTACGGATTAATTCCCCAGTTTCACATTTTGGGCACAGTTTTCCATAGGCAGTTTTTATTTCTTCTGATATTTCGAATATAAATGGCGAGGGATTTTTACGATTTGCAATTAGATAGGTCTCTTCCCTGGCGCGCGTAATGGCGACATAGAATAATCTTCGCTCTTCCGCAAAGGCGAAGTTGTCTTCCTTAGCAAGCAAAGCATCCAAAATCGGATCAGCCTCGCGCGTGGCGGGCATTCCCATGAGATCCGCGTTCATATTTAATACAATTACGATGTCGCGCGTAATTCCCTTTGATTTGTGCATGGAGCAATATTCTAAATTTAAAACCTGCGATGAATCGCGTGGATTATGCCAAATGACCTTCGCGGTTCCGACAGTTTGATCAATTTCGATTTTGATATTGTCTACGCCCTGAATGCGTTTAATGTCGTGATTGTAGCGAGAAATTATTTGCAGCTCTTTATGCTTTAGCTCGTCATAGCCACGCGTTTTTATTAATTCCGTCAAAATAATGCTCAGCGACTCCGCATCATTATCGCGCACCGATGTCGCATTTAATACGACTTTGATTGGTGTCGGTTTCGTCTTTTTATTGGAAACATTTTTATGCGACTGCGCTGGATTCTTTTGGATAAAATCGCAACTTATATTAATAGTCGGCTGACCAAAACGATGCGTAGTTTCAATGAGGCTGCGCCTAGTTTTTAAACCGAAAGTTTTCTCGAATTCTTGAATTAGGGTAAGGTCGCTACCCGTAAAACGATAAATCGATTGCCAATCGTCGCCGACTGCAAACAATTTGCAGCCTGGATTCTTGCGCAAAATTTCGCGCACTAATAAAAAACGATTGCGCGACAAATCTTGCACCTCGTCGAGCAAGATATAACGATAGCTGCGCGCACATTCTGGCACTTCGCGCACAATTCGCGCCGCCAAATTTATCATGTCGGCAAAATCATATTGGCGGTTTTCTTCCAAAAATTGCTCGTATGCTAGTTTGATTCTAAAATAAATACACAAAAATAAGTCCGCACGTTTCTTCGCGTAATTATCGCCACGACTCATGACACGTTTTATAACTTCCTGGTTGGAATATTGGGCATTTTTATGTAGCGACAAGAAAGTCTGCAGTTTTGCGAATAAATCCTGCTCATCATTAATATATGCTTGATCGTTATGAATGATTGCGGATATTTCTTGTTCTGGAAGCCTTCTTGGCGAAGCACCAGAATCTTGCAGTTTTTGTTGCAGGCTCGAGAAAAGCGTATCGTCATTTCATTGATACGAATATAGCTCGACGTATTTCGTTTGGTATTTTTGGTGGATTTTGCGACGCCATTTTAGTTCGCGTAAATATTCTTTGCCCTGCGGTGACGACCCGTCGCGATTTATTTGCAATAAATCTATGTAAACATCACCTACCGTAAACGAAGGACGATATCTTGCCTCCGTAAATGGATATTGGATTTGATGTCGATATTCTAGTTGATGAATTCGTAACCAATTTGCAATTAATTGCTCTTCTTTAGAGCGGATAAATTCTTTCGGCTCCACGCCCTTTAATGCGCGACGCAGGTATAGACGATTAAAACTAATCCGTGCAGCAAAATCCACAAACTCGCCAGGGCTAGCCGGGGCCGAATAATAAAACAAAATATAATCGTTCAGCATTCGCCAGAACTTTTCGTCCTGGCAGAATTCTGCGATTTTACGACGGATAAAATCCGCGATGACCGCGTCGTCGATTAATTCACGCGCGCCGAGCTCTGGACTGGCAGACATTTTTACGATGCTATTACCGAGTCCATGAAAAGTACATATATTTACATTCTTTACTACACAACGTTCGATTAATTCCAAAACCGTTTTCTTTGTAAAAGAAATTGCCAAAATTTGCTCTGCCGGGATGTCGAGTTCGCGATGAATGTATTCGATTTTTGCAAGCAAACTCATAGTTTTGCCAGAGCCAGCAGAAGCCAATACTAATTGCGCGTCCTCGCAAGCAACGACGGATTCTACTTGCTGCGAGTCTAGCTGATTTCCAGCACACGTAATGCCGTGGCGCTTTGCTAGAAAAATAAAAAGTCAGTTATGGATAGCGCGAATAATTTCTGATAGCCAAGTATGGCGCCGCGCCTCATTGTATGAAATATACTTTTGCAGCATATTTTTATTATTTATTTTCCGCAGACAATTAAAAGCATCAGCATTTTAGGTGCAAAAAACACCCCGACCATCGTGCGGTCGGGGCTTGGGCAGAACCTCAAAGAAACTTACTCGCCGTCAGGCTTCTCTCCGTCGTCGGGCTCCCCCTCGTCATCGTCGCCGTCAAGGACGGTGTCGTAACAGACGCAGCGGTTCGTCAGCGTCCCAAAGAGAGTGGAAACCTCGGGCTCGGACTCCTCCATGTAGTCCGCGACGGGCGTGTTGTCATCGATGTACTCGATCATCTCGCGCAGCAGCGTAGTCTCGTCGATCTCGACGTCCTCCTGCATGTCGACAGTAACCGCAACGACATCATAGTAGTCGCAATCGCTCTCGATTGTGAAGACCAGTACGGGGAGAGTCTCGCTGTCGAAGCTCCAGTCATCATCGTCGATGAACTGATCAAGGGCGCTATGGATGCGCTCTTCCAGATGAACCACGATAATAGCGAGCGGCTTCTCGTCTCCAGTGGACACGGTTTCGTACTCGATTTCATTCGTGTCGGCATACTCGACGATGCCGGCGTTGTAAACCATCGGGAGAATCGCAGCAGTCACAACGGAGCCCGCGGGCAGCTTGTCGGCTACGATTTTGGCGAGGCCTTTCAATCCATCGCCGGTCAAAGTTCCTTTTCTGTCTTGGTAAAGATCACTCATTGCATGTCCTCCTAAATGCATGTCTAGCCTAGAGCTAGGCTGGTTCTAGCGAAGACCTATCGCTTCGCTCAGAGCTCTATAATACAATATTTTCTCCATATTTTCAATACCCATATGGTGCCCGAATAAGCATTGACTTTTTGGGCTATTCGTGATATAATGTACTTATGCACAGTAATATTTCTGCATACTGGTTTATGGTCACAGAGGCCGTCCTCGTCAACGGTCTACTTTGCATGCCAAAGACCAATAGCGCAGAAACTGTCTAATTCTTGTAAATCTAGATAAGTTTCAAAGCGAAAGAAGCACCTTATCTAGATAAAAATCCAAATAATAGTCTCTCCTTTGAAATTTATCTAGCCGTATAAAAATTACGGCTAGTAACTTAAAACTTTTTCGCAACAAAAAAGGAGGGATGTTTTATGCGAAAAAATAATCCAAATCGCAACATGCGTCTGGTGATTTTGGAGTCGGCGGCAACGGCGGGCATCCTTGCGGTGCCGATCATGACTCCGTTCTACCTCAGCATCGGGCTGAATCAGGAGCAAATCGCTATGTCGCAAATGGCATTCACGGTGGTAGCTATGCTACTCAACTTGCCGCTCGGATGGGTGGCCGACCGCTTTAGCCGTAAGTGGGCAAACGTAATCGGAGATGCAATGGTCGCGCTCGCACTCTTGCTCTACTCTACGGCGCAGACTTTCTGGTTTGTCGTACTTTGCGAGATTATCTGCGGCGTAGGTTGCGCCCTTTCGCAGGGTGTAGATTCGACGCTTTTGAAACACTTCGCAGAAAAAGAGGACAAATCTGGAAAGCTCTTCAAAGACAAGTTTGGAAAGATGACATCGATTAATCAGATTGCGTCACTCGTAGTAATGTTGCTTGGTGGGCCGATTGGCGCAATTGATTTTCGTTTGGCGATTGCAATTTCCGCAATTCCGCACCTGTTTGGCGCAGCAATTAGCTGTCTTATTCAGGACGATAGCGAAAAATTGGCCGCCGAAAGTAGCCCCGCGCGCGACATCTATAACCTTGTGAAACGTAATTTTAAGAACAGCAAACTCCGCATTCGCATCATTGCATTTGCGGTTGCGCGTGAAGTTACGCACGGTATAATCTGGGTTTTTACGCCCTTGATGCTTGCCGTGGGGATTCCAATAGCCGTCGTTTCGATGGGTTGGGTCATCAACTACGCAGCGGCATACTTCGGCACGAAACTCGCACGTCATTTTGCCAAGAAATTAGCAGACTGGCAGCTCTTCATAGTACCGATTGCTCTCGTAATCATTGCAAGCATGATTATGTTCGTAGATTTGAATATATTTACGATCTGCCTCTATGCCTGCTTTGGGATTGCGCAGGGTTGGAGTGCTACTACGATGATGCCACTCATCAAGGAACACGTCCGCGCAACCGAGCAAAGCTCCGTAGAATCTTTGGCAAGAGTTGTAGCACAACTGCTTTATATTGGAGCAGTCTGGGTCATCAACTGCGCTGCGGATATCGAAACGAGCTATGCTCTGCTTGCAACCGTAGTAATTTTTGTTCCGCTTGCCATTCCGATTGCTTTAAAGTTGCGCAAAGATTAAGAATTCGCCCCGACCGTTGTGGTTGGGGCGTTTTTCTGTGCTATAATACTCTCATGGCGCGTTGGCGGAGCAGTTACGCAGAGGTCTGCAAAACCTTTTAGACCAGTGCAACTCTG
>JAKSSY010000015.1 GCA_024402845.1 Candidatus Saccharimonadota bacterium
ATTCTCAGCCATGTCTTCGTCTCCAAGATATCGACGATGTTGGCGATCCACGCCATACAACCGTTTTTGAGATGCTTGGCAACTGGTCCCTAGGCGACTATTTCAAGGAAGAACAGATTCGTAATTTCTTTACCTTCCTTACAAAGGAAGTTGGCCTCGACCCAAAGAAAATCTACGTTACCTGTTTTATCGGTAGCGAAAAATACGGCATCCCACGCGATGACGAGGCTGCTCATATCTGGCAAGAAGTTTTCAAAGAAGCTGGCATCGACGCCGAAATCGCCGAAATCGACACCGCCGAAAATGGCGACAAGCGCGGCATCAAGGGCAACGAGCGCATCTTCTTCTATAATGACAAAGAAAACTGGTGGTCTCGCGGTGGTGGTATCGAAACTACTCCAATTGGTGACCCATGTGGCCCAGATTCCGAGGTATTCTATGACTTTGGCGAAGAGCACCAGGATGAGGAAAAATACGGCAAGGCTCACCCGGCATCCGACGGCGCTCGCTTTATGGAAATCGGCAACCAAGTTTTCATGCAATATCGCCGCTTAGAGGATGGCAGCTTTGAAGAGCTCGAGCACAAGAATGTCGACTTCGGCGCTGGTCTCGAACGTATTACTGCCGCTTCCATGGACTCTTATGACGTATTCAAAATTTCGCTACTAAAGCCAATCGTAGACAAGCTAGTCGAACTTTCCGGCAAGAGCTACGAATCCAATACCGCCGAGATGCGCGTCATTGCAGATCATCTTCGCGGGGCTTATCTTCTTACCGCACAAGGTCTCAAGCCTTCCAATAAGCAGCAGGGATATGCGCTTCGTCGTCTCATTCGCCGCGCAATCCTCAAGGCCCTTAACCTTGGTATCGAGCAGGATTTCCTCGCCGAGGTACTTCCACTCATTGCCGACAATTATAAAGATCTTCCAGACAGTATCCTAACCACGCGTGAAGATGTCCTTGATGTGCTTAGTCATGAAGAGCAGGCATTCCGCAAGACGCTTCGCCGCGGCATGAAAGAGCTCGGCCGCTTCAAGAAAGACGGTCTCACTGGTAAAGAGCTCTTTATGCTGCAGGATACTTATGGTTTTCCAATGGAGCTTTCCGTTGAGGAGGCATATCGCCAGGATATTCCACTTACCGAAAACTGGCGCGCAGAATTTGATGCCGCTCTCGAAGAACAGCGCGAGCGTTCCAAGACTGCAAGTAAAGGTATGTTCAAGGGTGGCCTCGAAGATCATGGCGAGCAAACCACGAAGTATCACACCGCAACTCACTTGCTTCTTGCCGCTTTGCAAAAGTTGATAGATCCAGAGATTGGTCAGCAAGGCTCCAATATTACTGCCGAGCGTCTTCGCTTCGACTTCAACCTCGACCGCAAGTTGACTCCAGAAGAAAAGCAGCAGGTCGAAGACCAGGTCAACGAATGGATTAAGGCCGACCTTAAGGTTGTCCATGACGAGTACGATAAAGCTTATGCGCGCGATACGCTCAAGGCTCACGGTCAATTCTGGGATAAGTATCCAGAAAAACTCACCGTCTACACGATTGGTGACTTCGATAATCCAGTTTCTCGCGAGGTCTGTGGTGGCCCTCACGTCGAACATACTGGCGTAATTGGTCATTTCAAGATCAAGAAGGAAGAGTCCAGCTCCGCCGGCGTCCGCCGTATTAAAGCCGTCGTAGAATAAAAATCAATATCTCCCCCATAGCGGGAGATATTTTTTATGCGTAGGTGTTATAATAAAACCATGAGCATATTTTCGCGCAAAAAGAGTTACAAGCCGGAGTCCGAAAAAGAAAAGAAAAAGACCAAAGACCCAGATGATTATCTTTTGGCGCTAGATATTGGTACGGAATATGTCAAAGCCCTCATTGCAAAGAAGAGCAAGGGTGATATTAAGATTGTCGGCGTTGGCAAGGCGCACGAGGCTGCTACTAATATGTCTTCCGGTGCAATTGCAGATATTCAGGGCGTCGCAAAAACCTGCGAAGAAGCCCTCGTAAAGGCCGAGAAAATGGCTGGCGTCCGCGCAAAGGAAGTTGTTGTCGGTATTGCTGGTGAGCTCATCAAGGGCAATACTGCTTCAATTAAGTATCGTCGTGCTGATTCAGACAAATCCATTACGGACGACGAAATGTCCAAGATTATCAAGAAGGTCCAGCAAAAAGCCGGTGAGCGTGCTCGTAGAGAAGTTGCACTCGAAACCAATAATCCAGATGTCGAAGTTCGCCTCATTAACTCCGCGCTCGTTTCGTTGCAGATTGATGGCCATAAGGTCACGAACCCGATTGGCTTCAAGGGCACGGAAGTCACAGTACAGATTTATACCGCTTTTGCGCCGCTGGTACACATCTCCGCAATCGAGCGCGTCTGCGATGAACTCCAGCTTGACCTCGTAACGGTTGCAGTTGAGCCATTTGCAGTCTGCCGCGCCTGTCTTGGTGATGATATTGAATCTACTTTCTCCGGAATTGTAATGGATATTGGTGGCGGAACCACGGATATTGCGATTGTTGATGATGGCGGCGTAGAGGGCACAAAGATGTTCTCAATCGGCGGTCGCAGCTTTACGCACCAAATTTCCGAAAAACTTGGCCTGAGTTTTGAGGATGCAGAAAAACTCAAACTTCTTGCCGATAGTCCAGATATGAAGCCAGAAATCCGCAAACGCTTCGACCAGGCCATTGCGCGTAACCTTGATGTCTGGCAGGCTGGTGTAGAACTTGCAATTGAAGAGTTCGAGCACGTCGAAAGTCTTCCTGGCCAGATTCTGCTTTGTGGTGGTGGCGCAAGCCTCTCGCAGATTCCGGAAATCCTCGCTACTGGCGATTGGTATAAAGAACTCCCATTCTCGCGTCGTCCAATCGTGAGCCTGATTGAACCAGATGATGTTCCAGGTATTATTAATGCTACAGATAGGGAACTAGATCATACCTTTGTTACGGCGATGGGCCTACTTCGTGTCGGGATCGATACGCTAATCGGCACGGATAATTCCGGGCTCAAGGCAAAAATCGCCCGCCTACTCAAGAATTAAAAAAATAGCGCTCCAGATTGATTTCTAGAGCGCTTTTTTGACTTCTGTAAATTCGCCTTCAGGTA
Source organism: Candidatus Saccharimonadota bacterium (assembly GCA_024402845.1). Taxonomy (GTDB): domain Bacteria; phylum Patescibacteriota; class Saccharimonadia; order Saccharimonadales; family Saccharimonadaceae; genus UBA2834. The sequence goes on from JAKSSY010000015.1 coordinate 3,107, forward strand.
AGCCGCTAAGCTCGTATGGACCGAATTTGTATCGGTGTAGTGAAACTACTTTATAACCCAATGCCTCGAAGGTGCGACGAATCTGTCTGTTTCTGCCTTCGGAAATTGAAACGTCCCATTTCTTTCTGCTTTCGCCAATCTTGGACAAGCCCATTTGACTCCTGCCGTCTGGTAGCTGAATACCGAAATCTGCAATCATTTGTTGATGTAATGGTTCCAAATCTCGGTCGATTTCTACAGTGTAGAGTTTAATCTTGGAAAACTTTGGGTGCGTCATCTGGAATGCAAAATCGCCATCATTAGTTAATAAAATCAAGCCAGACGAATCTTTGTCTAGACGCCCAACGGTTTTTAGGACTTGGTATTTCTTTGGTAGTAAATCATACAAAGTTGGTGTGTCGCCTTGCTGTTTGCGGCTACATACATAGCCGACCGGTTTATGGAAAGCAAGATAAATTGGTTCTTGTTCAAGGATATTGCGCCCATCAACGGTAATCGTATCACCTTCGTGTGCGCGCATGCCGATTTCGGCTTTTTTGCCATTAATCTTTACGCGGCCGGCGGCAATCAAATCATCGGCTTCGCGCCTCGAAACGCCAAAATTAGTCGCAATGTATTTGTTTAGGCGAATTTCGTTATCGATCATGTTTGATATCTGCGTTTATTTCGGTAGGCGTGCTAGGCGCGATATTCGGATTGGAGGCAATATTTGGGCTTGCTGCGCTTTGCATCGCGGCAAGAACCTCTTTTGGCGTATTATCTGCTTCCTGTTTTTGCGCTACTTGAGCCGGATCTGGTTTTACTTCTATCTTGCTAGCCTCGAGTGTAATTTCGTCATCCGCAAGCTCCGCCATCATAGCGCGCTGCATTGCGGACATTTTGCCTTTCTGCTGCATATCGCCGGCTAAATCTGTCTCGAGTTGAGTAATATAGGCTGGCTGGATTGCTTGTACTGGTTCTTCCTGTACTGGCCGTTGTGGAGCCTTCCGTGACTGAAGAACCGTCGCCTCGGCGGCTTTCTTTACGACCGAATCATTAACGCGCAGGTTCTTGTGTTGCGCCTGAATTTGCGCCTGTCTTGCTTGCGCTTGGGCGCGTGCCTGAGCTAAGGCGGCCTGTTGCTGAGCCAGAGCCTGTTGTTGCGCGAGTTGCTGAGCCTGTTGTTGTGCGAGCTGCGCCGCAGTGGCCTGCTCGTATTGGACCCTACGTGCTTCTTCGGCTTGCAACTGCTGCAGCTGAATTGCTGCGGCGCGTGGATCCATACTTTGTGCCGCTTGCTGTTGCTGCTGTTGCTGTTGTTGCAAATAATACATTTGTGGCGCTTGAACTTGAGCTGCCTGCATTTGCGCCATCACGGTCTGGGCTGGATTTACGAATGATTGCTGCTGATATCCTTGAGCGTAGATGTTTTGTGTATATCCTGCAGGAACGGTCTGCTGATATTGCTGCGGTTGTGGCGCCGGTTGCGGCTGTGGCTGTGCAGTCATCTGAGGGGCGACTACAGGCATCGGAATCTGCTCGCTCGCCTGAGTTGCATTCTGTACGCTCATTCTCACATTGGCGTCATTAACGTGTTTTGCGGTATTCGTATCAATCTGCGTCGGCTCACCGTCGGTATCGCCAAGTAATTCGGACATGCGTTTTTGCATATCTTCGCGCTTTCTCTCCATAGTAACGTCATGGATTGGCTGAATTACACGTTCGCCGTGTTCGCTAGAGGTCTGAGACTTCTGCTGCTCTGTGATTTGTGGCGCATTTTTCGTGTCGATAAACATATTGGCGCCACCAGAACCTGGCGCATCTAAGCTGGCCTGTTGGCTACCTTCCTTGAATTGTTGGGGCGGCGTAACGGCCATGTTTTGTGCTTCAATAATAGCTTTGGCTAGGAGTTGTGCTTGAGCTTCCGCAATTTGCTTGGCATCAGAAGGATTAGCCGTTGCTGCTGGACTTGGCGGCATCGGCGCTTGCCCATTCGGTGGCACGCTAGTAGCTTCTGGTGGTAATGGTGGCATCTTGCGATATTACAAAAAGTTATAAATTATTGAAAATCAGCTGGTGGAATCTGGTCAGGACTCGTCATCGGAGCTGGTTCGGGTGGTGCAATTGGTGCTGGCCCAGCTGGAGCAACTGGAGCTGGCGCAATTGGTGCTGGTCCGGCAGGTGCTAGTGCTGGAGTTGGAGCCGGTGCGACTGGAGCGGCCGGAGCAACTGGCGCTGGAGCAACTGGTGCTGGCGCTGGAGCAACTGGTGCCGGTGCTGGTGCTGGATTATCTACAGGTAATTCTGTTGGAGAATCCGGAATAATTTGGCCAGTTGTTGGAGCTGGAATATTAGAATTTGTTGGCTCAATCGTAGTGGTTGGAGTTGTCTCTACGGCATTGAGCTCAGTGGTATCAGGAAGCGGCGCCTCTGCTGGCTGCTGTTCCTTGATTGCGGCTTCAACTGCGGGCATAGAGGCAGCGGTATCCATGTTTGCTTGTGCGTTCGCGTTTGGCACGTCGCCAAGAACCTCATGAACGGTAGAGATAACATCTTCGATGCCAACCTGGGACTTCACTAGATAGCGTTCTGCACCAAGAGCTTCACCGCGTTGGCGTTGATCGTCACTAGAAAGTGCCGTCATCATAATCACTTTAATTTTGCTTGTTTCGGGTTGAGAGCGAAGAATATCAAGCATATCAAAACCAGAAATCTTTGGCATCATTACGTCTGCAATGATAAGTTCTGGTTTGTACTGCACGGCTAATGCGAGTGCTTCCTCGCCGTCGCCTGCAGAGATGATATCGTAGCCTTCGGCGACCAACCTAATGCTATATATTTCTCGCAAGGACTTATCGTCCTCGACTAACATAATCCTAGTCATACTACTTATGATTATATTCTATTTTGAAGCAAAAATCTATAAAAACCGCAAAAGATTAAGGCATTAACGGATCGCTGACCGTCGGCTGCTTTTGCTTGTTCATATCTTGCTGAACTTGGTTATCCAATAAGAAACGTTGCTGCGCGTACTGTTCTTGAGTAATTCTAGGAAAGAGCACAATAAAGCGCGTGCCTTGTCCTTGTTGGCTTTCTGCCCAAATACGACCATTCATTGCCTCGACGCGTTGCTTAACAAGATATAGGCCAAGACCAGTACCGCCAATTTCGCGCGTATCGCGATTATCGACACGATAGAACTTCTGGAATACGTGACTTAATTCTTCGCGGGCAATACCAATGCCGGTATCCTGTACGACAATCTGGACATTGTAGTTATCTGCGCGGACGTTAACTGTTACCCAGCCAGCCGGCGTGTATTTAATTGCGTTCTCGATGAGGTTATTAATAATTTCCGTCAAGAAATCTGGATCAACGCTCGCATAGATGACTTGCTCGATGCGTTTGCCACCACTCAGCTGCTGGTCAACAGAGCCACTACCAAACTGGTAACCGAGACCTTTTTCCTTAATCTTTAGAATCTGCGCATCAGAAATATTCTTTACCAAATCTACGATTTCTACTGGCTCCATGCGTGGCGTAATTTGGCCATCATCGAGCTTTGACGTGTCGAGTAAATCCTGGAACAAGCGGCCCAAATGCTTTGAGTTTTCCTGTGCTTTTTCAATAAAGCTGCGAGCGCGATCATCAATCGTTGCGGTAGCTGGATTTAATACTAGATCGAGATAACCGCGAATACTTGCAACTGGCGTGCGCATCTCGTGGCTAGCAGTAGAAATAAAGTCCGAGCGCTCGCGCTCTTCGCGAAGCTCTTGGGCGATATCGCGGAATGTAACAACAAAGTTTGAGCCTTCGCTATCGGTCGGCGTAATAATAATCGAAACTGGCGTGTTTTTATTGCTATCGGCAGCAACTACGTCTAAGTCGCGAGTCTCTTCCTTGTATACGTTGTCCTTAATGGCGATACCAATCGGGTTGCGACCTTCAGAAATGCGCTGGCCCGTCTTATCAAGTAGATTTATGACGGAATCATAATACACCTTCGATAACTCGTCGGCGCTACGGCCAAGAAGTCTACAGGCTGCTGGGTTTGCTAGCTGAATATTGCCGTTTTTGTCGACAATGATTACACCTTCGTGAATAGATTGCAAAACAAGCTCGTTTAGATTGCTACGAGTTGCATCGACTGGTTTTGCATTTTCGACCGGAGCCGGCTCTTCGCCCACCTTCGCGGTCTTTCTACTGAATAGACCCATTTATCTCATTTTAGCACAAGCTCTTCGCATGGTATTCAAAAATTGTGCATATGCTATAATTTACTTATGAATAAAGACGTCATCTATATCGAGCCAGAGGACGATATCACTGATATCCTGGCCAACATCAAGGACGCGAAGAACAAGATCATCGCGCTCGTTCCACCGAAAAAGGCCGGCGTACTCCAAAGCGCTGTCAATTTTAAATTAATCGCAAAAACCGCAACTCAGTACGAAAAAACTGTAGTTTTGATTACTTCAGACAATTCTTTGCTTGCACTTGCCGACAAGGTCAAGATGCCAACCGCAAAGACTCTCCAGAGTAAGCCAAAGCTACCAAATTCCGATTCCGCGGAAGAGTTTGGCGACAAGGACGAAGAAGAACCAGATGATGCTATTTCTGATGATGACGCAGAAGAGCCAGAAGAAGAGAAGGAGCCTATAGAAGAATCGCATCATAAGAAAACCGAGAAAGCTAGCAAAAAAGATGACGCAAAAAAGGCTGGCGCAGCGGTTGTTGCCAAAAAAGCAAAAGATGTGGATCTAGAACTTGATGCAGAAGATGTAGAATCTGATGACGACGAAAAATCTTCCAAAAAAGAAAAATCCGACAAGAAAAAGAGCGTCAAAGTTCCAAACTTTAAGAAATATCGCAAATTTATTATTCTAGCCGTCGTGCTTCTCGTCGTATTCTGTGGCTTTGGCTACTGGGCTACCGCAATCGCGCCACGCGCCAAGATTTCCGTAAAGGTCAAGACGACCGCCGCGAACTTCAATCAGACCGTCAGCTTCGTAACAGACGAAACCAAGTCCGATCCAGAAAACGGTATATTCTATGTCGAAAAGAAAGAGACTACCAAGAAAGCTTCCGCAGACTTCGAAGCAACCGGCCAGGTAGATAAAGGTACGAAAGCTTCCGGCACGATTACCGTCACTCGCCCTAAAGGTGATAGCGTTTCCGCGGATGACCTAAATTTCTCAATACCTGCGAATACTACTGTTACTATCGATGGGAAGCAATATATAGTGACCGAAGGTGGGTCTGCAAATGCTACATTGGCAGACTTAGAAACTTGCGGTGGCACCGTATTCGCGCCAAAAGTTTGTCTTAAGAAAGATATTAGCTCTGGTAAAATCGCGGTAGTCGCAAAAGAAGTTGGCGAAGGCTACAATATCGCCGCTGCAACTTCTGGTATTTCTTTGAGTGTTTCGACAAACAAAAAATATACCGTTACAAGCTCCGCTATGACTGGAGGCGTCAGCAAGATCGTAAAAGTTGTCTCCCCAGAAGACGTCGAAAAGGCAAACAATGAGCTAACCGGCGAGACAGACAAAGAAGCTCGCGAAGAACTAACCAGCCAGTTTAGTTCCGAATATATTCTCATTAGCAATAGCTTTGCTGTAGAAAACAGCGGTTTTACTACGTCTCCTTCGGTCAACCAGGAAGTTGGTGATGGTGTCACGCCAAAGATTGCCCGTGAGACCAAATATGTAATTTATGCCGTAAAGAAAGACGATATCAACGCCTACATCCGCAAGGTAGCAGAAGAGAAGATTAAGGGCGACAAGACCCAGATGGTTTATTCGACCGGTATCGCTACGGAAGAGGGCGAAGAAGACAAAGCCTTCTTTGAGTCCTACAAGAACGAAAACGGCAACATGACCGCAAAGCTCAAGAGTACCACCAAGACTGGCCCACGTATTACCGAGGACATGGTTAAGGAAGTGTCGCTCGGCGTAAAGATTGGCAAAGTGCAATCCAATCTCCGTTCCTATAATGGCGTAACCGAAGCTAACGTTGAGACTTCATACTTCTGGGTCACTAGCGTTCCAAATGACGATAACAAAGTTGAAATTGAGATTACAGTAGAATAATGCGCATCCTGTCACTAGATGTGGGCACCAAACGCATTGGCGTCGCCTTTGCGGATACTTCGGTGCGCATTGCGATTCCGCGCGAAATGATCCCAGTAGACGGGAATGAATTCGCAGCCATCGCCAAACAGTTTCGTCTCGAAAAAGCAGATCTAATCGTCTCGGGCCTACCGAGGAATAATCAGGGCGAAGAAACCGCTCAGACTAAGGTCGTGCAAGAATTTATCGCGGCGCTTTCGAATTATTTCCTCGAAAACGAACCAAAGGTCCCGCTCATCAAATTCCAAGACGAGACACTAACTTCCGTCGCGGCAGAACAATATCTCACGGTAAACACGCACGAATTTAGCCCAAAAGAACGCGCCACTGGTAAACTCGATTCCGAGGCGGCGGCCATTATTCTAGAAGATTTCATGGAGGGTGCAAACTTAGCAAAAATAGAAGAGGAGCTTAAGAATGGAGAATAACCCAACCAAGAAAAAAGGCAAAGCTGGAAAAGTTATTCTTTCGGTTTTTATCGCTCTAATTTTGCTAGTCGTGATTGCGGTTGGTGGCGCATTCCTGTGGTATAAACATTCACTAACTGCGGTCTGTGAAGAGAATTGCAAAGAGCAAAGCTTCGTCGTCGCAGAGGCTTCTAGCGGAAATCAGATCGCAGATAATTTAGAGAAAAGCGGCCTTATCAGATCTGCGCTCGCTTTCAAAATTTATCTAAAGCTTGAAGCAAAGAATCAAACATTGATGCCTGGCGAGTATGATTTTACGGGCGCCGAAGACGTCGAAAAAATCGTCAAATCCCTAAATGAGGGCGTTGTGGCAAGAACATTTCGCATTACATTCCTACCTGGCGGAACTCTGGCCGCTGCTCGTGAGCGCTTGCAAAATGCAGGTTACAAAGACGAAGAAATTACCGCAGCTTTTAACAAAACTTACGACCATCCACTCCTCGCCGGGAAGCCAGCCGATGTTTCGCTCGAGGGTTACATTTATGGTGATACCTACGAATTCTATGTCGGCGAGACTGTAGAGAATATCCTTAAAAAGATATTTGATCACATGTATAAAGATATTAAAGATAATAATCTTGAAGCAAAATACAAGGCTTCTGGCTGGACTTTGTATCAGGGAATTACTCTGGCCTCCGTAGTACAGAGCGAGGCTGGCATTATGTCTCTTCAGGATCAAAAGCAGGTTTCGCAAGTCTTTACTCTGCGTCTAAAACGCGGAATTGTACTTGGTTCCGACGCAATTATCGCTTATCGTGCCGACCAAATTAATCCAAACCGCAGCAAGAGCGATATGTCCTATTTGAATACGATCCCATGTCCATGGAACTCGCGTAAGTGCGCAGGGTTGCCGCCAACGCCAATCTCCAACCCTGGCAAGAATGCGCTTATTGCTGCTGCAGAACCTGCCGAGGGTGACTATCTCTACTTTATCTCTGGCTACGATGCTGACGGCAATCTAAAAATGTTCTATGCTCATACCGAAGCAGAGCATAATGCGAATATTCGCAACTATTGTGGTGACCTCTGTAAGTCGCTCTAAAAAATGCGTCAAAATAGTGAATATGGTATAATAGAATAGGCTTCTAGGAAGCATAAGTATTATCTTGCTCCCGGGGAATCCACGCTGTAAGTGGGCAGCAGTGTTACTTAAATATGAAAAGATTCGAAATATTATTTAAACAAGTTGCGCCGTACGTATTGATTTTTGCTGCTGCATTTTGCTTAATGTTTTTTGGCTCAAAGGCGTCAGATAATCCAGTAAAGACCCCAATTGCGGCAAACTTTGACAATACAGATTTTACCGTTACTGCCGACCAGGTGTCGGAATCTTATACCGTAGCAAATATCGCAAGCGCACTTTCGCTTCCGTCCACTTCGACCATCAGCGAAAACTATGTCACTATTAACGATATTTATGAGACTACCGGTACAACCAGTACCTCTTCGACTTCCGTCGTAGAAAAACCTACTGTTATCGACACCTCCAGCCTCCAGCGCGGTATTATTTCTCATTCTGTCGTGGATGGCGATACTTTCCAGAGTATCTATGATTCATACAAATCTTATGGTTTTACTAAAGATCAACTCCGCTGGTCTAACGGCCTAAAGAAAGAAACCGTCACGGTCGGCAATACGCTTTATATTCCAAGCGTGGCTGGTATCGTTTATAAGGTAAAAAGTGGCGAAACGCTCGACAAAATTTCCGAAAAAACTGGTTCTCAGAAAGATTTAATCATCTCATATAACGACCTTGAGGACAGAGATATCGCAGTTGATCAGCTTTTGCTTTTACCGAACGGCACATTGCCGGAAAAAGAGCGCCCAGAATACGTAGCTCCAACTCCTCGCCCAACCTATACGCCTAGCTATACCTATTCTTATGTTCGTGATATTGCAGATCGTCACGGCAGCTTTGAGATTGGTAGCTATGGCTACTGGCGTGGCGTATATAGCAGCACTTCTTGGCAACACAACCCTGGCGCCTTTGGTAACTGTACTTGGTTTGCTTGGTACTGGCGTCGTAATAATATGGGCTCCGAATATTGGCTCCCAACCGGCGCAATCGGTAATGCTCGTAGCTGGGTTTCCTCGCTTGGTGGTTCTTATTGGACTGGCCGCACTCCAGCTTATGGCGCAGTTATGCAATCTACTAGTGGCCGCTATGGTCACGTTGCAATCGTCACTGGCGTTGTCCAGGGGCAATATATTACGATTCAGGAAATGAACTACCAGGGCTACAACCGCGTATTCCAATCCACAATTAGCTGGTCTGACGCCCTCAATTACAACTACATTTACGCTCACAAATAATCTTCACAGCGTTTTACTTTACATGCGAAATATGTTAAAATATTTTTGATATGTTTATAGATACAGCGAAAGTTTTTATCAAGGCAGGTAAAGGCGGTAACGGCGCCATTTCTTTCCGTCACGAAATTTACATCCCTAAGGGCGGCCCAGATGGTGGTGACGGCGGCAAGGGCGGTGATGTGGTTTTTGTCGCAAGCAAAGACTGTGACACCTTAATCGATTTTCGCTTTCAGCCAAAGTTAATTGCCGAAGACGGCAAGGCCGGTTCTGGTCAAAAATCTTCTGGCAAATCCGGCAAAGATCTTATCGTGGAAGTCCCAATCGGTACAGTCGTGAAGCGCGACGGGGAAGTTGTCGCAGATCTTACGCATGATGAAGAGCGCGCGATTGTTGCTCATGGTGGTGACGGCGGCTATGGTAACTGGCATTTCCGTTCCAGTACGCGCCAGACCCCACGCATCGCAGAACTTGGTAACCCGGGTGAATCTTATGATGCCGAGCTAGAGCTAAAACTTCTCGCGGACGTTGGCCTTGTTGGTTTCCCAAACGCCGGCAAATCTACTTTTCTTTCCGTGGTCAGTAATGCTACGCCGGAAATCGCCGACTACCCATTCACGACCATTACACCGAATCTTGGTGTCGCAAAAGTTGACGATCGCAGCATTCTTATTGCAGATATTCCTGGCCTTATCGAAGGCGCATCCGAAGGTAAAGGTCTCGGTGAT
>JAKSSY010000016.1 GCA_024402845.1 Candidatus Saccharimonadota bacterium
TCAGCCGTATTAACTTCCGTGAAAAAGCAAGCAAGGGCGAAATCCCTGGTGTAACAAAGAGTAGTTGGTAGGAAAGGAGAAGATATGTCTATTCAAACAACCGATCCTGTAGCTGACATGCTTACTCGCATTCGCAATGCAATCGCTGTTGGCAAGACCGAAGTTCGTGTCCCTACTAGCAAGCTCAAATTTGCTGTTGCTGATAAGCTACAGAAGATTAACTACCTCGAAAAGGTAGAACTCGAAGATGCAAAACCACGCGACATCCTTCACATTGTAATCAACAATGAAGGCGAAGCTGCCCGCATCAACGAAATCAATAAGGTTTCCACTCCAGGTCGCCGCATCTATGCAGGCGTCAACGAGATTCCAAAAGTAAAGTCTGGCCGCGGTACCGTTCTCGTATCTACGAGCAAAGGTATCATGACTGGTCAAGAAGCAGTCAAGAACAAACTTGGCGGCGAAATACTTGTCAAAGTTTGGTAATAAACCTACAAAAAAATACCTCCGCAAGGGGGTATTTTTTGATATCTATTTTACAATTCCGCAAACAATAGCATTCTGATCCGCTAAGGTCTGGAGTAACTTGCCCGGGAATGTAACACCTTTAACTCCTATCTGATAAACTTCTCCAGGCTTATATTCCGGTATGGCATATCTATATCTCAACAAGACATATTTAATCTGGTTTTTGATGTAAATATCGAACCTGCGATTTAGCTCCATATATTTGATGGCTTCGGTTCGATAATTAATCATCATAAAACGCTGCGTTGTTACGTAATATACGATGCCTTGACGACGTCTATAAAAAGGCGAAACAATCATAAATACCGCATAACCAAGTGAAGTCAGGCCAAACGCTGAGACCGCAATCAGAAAGCCCAGGGCGTTCTCGGGAGTACGAATTATCCAATCCTGAAAACTAATATGCAAAGACGTCACGTCACCAACAATGCAAAAAACGAAAAACGTGAACGTTCCGTAGATAAAAGCGAATATCAACCAATGAGTATAGTAGCTAGAATAATAAGTTTCACTAAAATCTAGCGTAGATAATGGCGCATTTTTATTTTCATCGGACTCGTTATCGGAGTCGTAAAAGAAGCCGCCAATTCGCTGCGCAGCCGAAACGCCGCAGAGTATACAAAGAATGATACCGCAAAAATAATGCCCAATCAGAAAGAAAGAAGAGTTAAACGGCATTCCTTTTGCCGTCATCTTGGGATTTTCGACAAAGATATAAAGACAGGTAAATAGCGTCAGCATAATCATCACGCATAAGACTACCTTGCAATAAAGCCATCCGAGCGGGCGATCATTTATATAATCTTTATCAATCGGAGCTTCAGCGAGCACTATCTCGTCTTCGCGAAGATACTTATCTACCTTACCCATATTTAAATTATAGCATTAGCAAGAAAGCGGTTTTTGAATGTTATAATAAAGGCAATGCTCGAAAAAGCAAAAAAGGAGGAATTGTGAGCAAATTTGACGACCAATATATTGATTTATGTCGCCGTATTCTTGAAAGTGGCGAAAAGGTCACGAACTACAAAAAAGAAGACCATCGCAGCAAAAAGGCAACAAACGCCATCCCAGACCATACCGCTCAGGGCGCATCCGAGGCTAGAACTATCCGTCTTCCGCACCAAGTCTTACAATTCAACCTCGAGGAAGAATTCCCAATCCTTACATCAAAGCGTGTCGCGTTCAAAACCGCAGTCATCGAAATCCTCTGGATTTACCAACAAGCTTCAAACGACGTCCGCTGGCTCCAAGAACGCGGCGTCAAAATTTGGAACGAGTGGGAAATCTCTGAAAATGGCATCTATCAGGGTCGCGATATCAATAAAATTTTTGCCAAAGAACATCCTTCCGAACCAGAAGAAAACTTTGCTCACACCATCGGTACAGCCTACGGCTGGATTGTAAAGAAATACGACCTTGTCGGCAATCTTATCGAAACCCTCAAGAGTAACCCTGGCAACCGCCGCATGATTATGAGTCTCTGGCAGAACGAATGGCTATCTACGGCCGCATTACCAAGCTGTGTCTGGAACTCGCAATGGAACCTTATCGACGGCCGCCTAAATCTACTCGTTACGTCACGCTCTTCTGATGTGCCGCTCGGTTTGCCATTTAATATCGTTCAGTACGCCACACTTTGCTATTTAATTGCGCAATCTATCGGCGCAAAGCCAGGCCAATTTACCTATATCACCAATGACGCCCACATCTACGAAAACCAAGTAGACGGCATACGCGAGCAAATCGAGAAATACGACAAAGCTATGAAAGACGGCACGCTTCCTCCAGCACCGAAGCTCTGGCTCAACCCAAAGATCAAAGATTTCTACAAATTCGACAGCTCCAAGGAACTCAAAGATATCAAGCTCAAAAACTACGAAAACCTCGGCACTATCAAGATGCCGGTTACGGAGTAATTATGTTTAGCATTATCTCGGCAATCGCAAAGAATAACGCCATCGGCAAAGGCAACGATCTCATTTATCACCTCAAAGAAGATATGAAATTCTTCCGCGAAACCACCAAAGGCCACACCGTTATCATGGGTAAGAAAACCTGGGAGAGCCTCCCAGGCAAGCTCAAAGATCGCAAGAACCTCGTTATCTCATATGACGAGTTTGATGGCCCGGACGGCATAATCACAGACCTAGACAAGTACATCGAGGAAAACCAAGACACAGACGAGGAAATCTTCGTTATCGGCGGCGGCTCCATTTATAAATACATGTTGCCATACGCCAAATACCTATATCTCACCGAGATCGACGCCGAGCCAGAGGCTGATACTTATTTCCCAGAATTTGACCGCAAAGATTATAACAAAAAGACTCTAAAAACCGGCTCGGACGGGGAATTAAACTTCAAAATAAACAGATACGAACGTAAGTAGAACCGAAAACAGTCCAAAATCGCAATGTCGTACAATGCTCTTGACAAAAGGCAATATTTTTGCTATAATATAAGAATAGTCTACAATAAACTACGCATTTTACAAGCATAAGGGGGTGAAATGAATGCGTTTGTTTACCGTTCAGCCGTTAGAAGTCGTGGATAGACTCGTCAAAGACGGCCGTTTTGTATGCGATATTACAAAAAGCTGGGCTAACGACGAAGATAATCCTCGTTTTCTCGCATCGTATGACTGGTTAGCCGAAAGAATGGTCGACAAAATCGGTCCTTCTCCGAACGGAGTAAAATATCCTGTCTGGGCATGGTTTAGACATGATGACGACGATTATAAATACGGCGCGCCTTGCGAAGTTGGCGAAAAATGTGCCATCGTTACATTCGATATTGACGACAATAAGGTCGTCTTATCCGACTACTGGAAATGGGCAGAGTCTGCATTCATGGATTTACCTTATGTAGACGAATCAAAATTCGAAGACGAAGACGACGCAGTTGCCGAATATGACCGTATTGAAAGTCTCGGCAAAGACGCAGTGCGCAAAACCTGGGAAGCTGTGTTTGATCTGAGCGACGCAGAGGCGCCGATTCAGGCAACATTCTGGGAATTACGCAAAGAAGACGTCGTATCTATCGAATACTTTGACATTCAGGCATGTCCTGAAGGTGACGATTCCGACGGCGAGCTGGGCTAAAACCCAGCTCTTTTTCTTGCAAAAAATCCCCAGATATGATAAAATAACCGAGATATTATTAACAAAGAGGAACGCAATGAGTCGTATCGGAAAACTACCTGTAGACATTCCTGCGGGCGTGACAATTACGGTCGGCGACAAAGAAATTACCGTCGCTGGTCCAAAAGGCACGCTTACAGTTCCTGTCCAGGAAAATACCACGACGAAAGTCGAGGGTAACCAAATCATCGTTACACGCAAAGACGACGAGCCAAAGTCCAAAGCTTGGCATGGTCTTCAGCGTGCACTATTAAACAACGCTGTAGAAGGCGTCACCAAAGGTTTCGAGAAAAAACTTGAGATCAATGGAGTTGGCTTCCGCCTATCAGGTGGAGGAAAACAAATTGAGATGGCCCTAGGCTTTTCTCATCCAGTCAAATACAAAGCACCAGAAGGTGTTGAGCTCAAGACTGACAAGATGACAATCACCGTAAGTAGCATCGACAAGCAAAAGGTTGGTCAAGTTGCCGCCGAAATTCGCGCACTCAAGAAGCCAGAACCATACAAGGGTAAAGGCATCAAGTACGCGGATGAAGTAATTATCCGTAAAGCCGGTAAGGCAGGGAAGAAATAATCATGAAAGCAGAATTTAGAGCGAATCGCACTCGTGCAAAGATTCACGGCACTGCTGAACGCCCACGCCTTAGTGTAAATATCAGCAACGCACACGTCACCGCACAGATCATCGATGACGACAAGGGCGCTACTTTGGCATATGCAACCACCGTTGGTAGCAAGCAAAAAGGTAGCAAGTCCGAACTCGCCGCATTTGTTGGCGCAGAAATCGCTAAAAAAGCTAAGAAAGCTAAGATCGAAAAGGTCGTTTTCGATCGTGGCGCTCGCCTTTACGCAGGCCGCATGAAAGCTCTCGCTGACGCAGCTCGCAAGGAAGGATTGGAGTTCTAATATGGAAAACAAGCAACCAAAAGTAATCAATAAATCTGGTACAACCAAACTTACCGACGAAGCAGTTGCTGCAAAAGAAGCCAAAGCAGAGCGCGAATTCCGTGGCCGCCGCCGCGACAATCGCCGCAACCGCCGCGCAGCTGACGAAGGTAAGAAAGAATTTGATACTGTAAACATCTCTATCAATCGTGTTTCCCGTACAGTAGCTGGTGGTCGCCGCATGCGCTTCCAAGCACTCGTAGCTATCGGTAACCACAAAAACAAAGTCGGTGTTGGCATGGCAAAAGGTAACGATGTTACTTCCGCCGTTCAAAAAGCTGAACGCCGCGCAAAGAAGAATATGATTACCATCAACATGAATGGCGATACTATCTGCCACGAAGTTGAAACCAAGGTAACTGGCGCAAACGTTCTCATGAAGCCAGCAGCACCTGGTACCGGTATTATCGCCGGCGGCGTCGTACGTTCTATTATTGGCCTTACTGGCATCAAGGATTTGATCTCCAAGTCTCTTGGTTCCACTAACAAAGCCAACATTGCATACGCAGTAATCGAAGGTCTCAAGCAGCAAGTTCCACGTTCCGAATGGAATGGTGCAAAGAAAGCTGCCCCAAAGGCTGAAAAGTCCGCCAAAAAGGAGGATAAATAAATGAAGTACAACGATCTCGTAGTCAGCAAGAATTCTGATCGCAAGCGCGTAGGTCGCGGTATCTCCGCTGGTCAAGGTAAGACTGCCGGTCGTGGTACCAAGGGTCAGAAGTCCCGTACTGGTCACCACAAGCTTCCAGCAGGCTTCATGGGTGGTCAGCGCGCTATCATGCAAGCTATTCCAAAGATGAAAGGTTTCAAAACCATTCATGCTAAGGCACAGGTTGTTTACACTGACGCTCTTAACGAAGTTAAAGGCAAAGTCGACAACTTCACGCTTGCAGAAGCAAACCTTATCGCAGATCCATTCGCAAAGGTAAAAATCATTACCCGTGGCGAATTGACCAGCAAGATTGAATTGCAGACTCAGTTTGCAAGCAAGACCGCAATCGAAGCTATCAAGAAAGCTGGCGGCTCCTTCAAGAAGGTCGCAGTTCCAGCTCGCGTCAAAAAATCTGACGAAGAATAGTTAGAATAATACAGAAAGGGCACCGCAGGGTGCTCTTTTTGTTTATCTTTTCTCTAATTCGTGTTAATATATAATAAGTAAAAACAAGAGGTAACATGAATTTTAAGACGATTTTTAAGTCTTTGAAAAACAAAGACATGCGTAAGCGCATCATCGCCGTTGTTGGAATTCTTGTCGCATACCGTATTTTGGCGCACGTTCCAGTACCACTAGGCGACACCGCAACATTCAAAAGCGCAATAGACAACTTAGTAAACAGCACCGATTTCGGTGGCTTTATCAACCTTATTTCCGGTGGCGGTTTGACCAACTTCTCGATTATTCTCGTTGGTCTTTCGCCATACATCACCTCATCCATCGTGATGCAGCTTCTTACCAAGGCTATTCCACGCATGGAAGAGCTCAACAAAGATGGCGAGGCTGGCCGCCGCAAGATCAGCCAATGGACCCGTATCGCAACAGTGCCATTAGCAATTTTGCAATCTATTGCATACATCTTCATCTTGAACCAAGAAGTTATCGCCGCAAACACCTCTGTTTCGGCAGATCCAACCGTCGCTCAGTGGGCACTATCTATTACGGCAATGGTCGCAGGCTCCATCCTATTGATGTGGCTCGGCGAGCTCATCACCGAAAAAGGTATCGGCAACGGTATCTCTACTGTAATCTTCTGTAGCATTGTTTCCGGTTTCCCAACAACTCTTACGAACATTGGCCGCAGCTTATTCGATACATCAAGCGGCAGCCTAAGCTTATTCGGCTGGCTCGATTTACCAGTAAATCCACAGATGTTCTATATCGTCCTCGGTCTAGGCATCGGCATGATCGTCGTTCTATACCTCTTAGTAAAAATCAACGAAGCACAGCGTATTATTACAATTAATTACGCAAAACGCGTCCGTGGCAACAGCGCCTATGGCGGCATCAAATCCATCATGCCAATCAAGCTCATCGCGGCAGGCGTCGTTCCAGTCATCTTTGCGGTAGCATTCCTATCCGTACCAGCATTTGTCGGCCAGCTTATCCAGCGCGCCGATCCATCCAGCGAAATCGCCGCAAACATGGTAGATTGGTTCTCCGCGCCAAGCGTATCAACCTACGATTATACAAATGGCCTCAGTTGGGAAGATTACATCTATCCAGTCCTATACTTCGTCTTGGTAGTCATGTTTACCTATTTCTATACAAGCATCGTATTCAACTCCCAGGAAATCGCCGAAAACTTACAGAAGCAGGGTGGCTTCATCGAGGGCGTACGTCCAGGCAAGCAAACAGAACTATATTTCAACAAAACCGTCAATCGCCTCAATTTATTCGGCTCATTGGCACTCGGCGTAATCGCACTATTGCCGTACATCGTTGACTACATCTTTATCGTTACACTTGGATATCCACTCGGTCTATCCATTTCCGGTACTGGTCTTCTTATCGTTGTCACAGTTGCACTCGAAAACCTCCGCCAGATTAATTCCCGTGCGTTAATGGTAACTTACGACGATTATCAGTAATGGCACTAAAGATTAATCGCAAACTACAGAATGTTCTTAAGATCATTGGGTGGGTCGTACTAGCCGTATTAATCGTCTGCATGGCCAAAATCTTCATTTGGGAACGCAATTACTACAATACGAAGAGCGGAGAATCTCGAGCTCGCGCCGATGTCGTAATCACACAACTCGCCGAAGCGGCCAATCCGTCCGAAGATACACCAGATCTTGCCGCGCATCAGGTAGAGGCAACCAAGCCTCGCTATCTAAGCATCGAGCGCCTAGATATTAAATCCCGCATCAAAGAATCTACCGTAAATAGCGAAGTCCTCGCCGTACCACAAAACATCTATGACGTCATGTGGTCCGCCGGATCCAGCAAGCCATCCCAGGGCGGCGTCATCCTCATGAGCGGCCTCAGCCGCGGCGAGACCAAAGCAGGTGCATTTGCAAACCTCGACAGCCTAGAAAAAGGCGACAAAATCGAAATCGAGCTCGGAAACAGTAGTAAATACACCTACAAAGTATCCGAGATTCGCATCGTAGATGCCTATGACGCAGAAAACGAACTACCAAGCATCCAGCGCCGTATTGACGACAAAGAGACTCTATCGCTAGTTACCGCAATCGAAAAAAGCGATGCAGAAACCGACTATACTTCAATCGTTATAGTAAGAGCTGTATTAAACTAAAAATACTATAAAAAATACCTTTACTTTTAAGGTATTTTTTGTTATAATACCAAGGTAATTTATGGCTAGTCACAAGAAAACGACAAAAGTCGCCAAGAGAGACGCTGATTCTTCAGCTGGCGCAAAAAATAAGGAAGTGATTAAACTCACCGGCAAGGTTGTTGAGGCTCTTCCTGGTACTAAATTCCGTGTCGAACTTGAAAACGGTCATATTATTGTTGCTCACATGTCGGGTAAAATGCGTAAGAATTATATCCGTCTCGTGCCAGGCGACAAGGTGGATGTTGAATTGACCCCTTACGATCTCACAAAGGGCCGAATCAGCTATCGCCAAAAAGATTAAATTTAATCGAAAGCGATAAACTAAGAATCTCGGATATTTGTTATCCGAGGATTTTAGAACAGATGCTTTCAGAAAGGTAATTTTCAATACATGAAAGTTCGTGCTAGTGTAAAGAAAATCAGCCCTGATGATATCATCGTACGCCGCAAAGGTGTGCTACGTATCATTAACAAGAAGAAACCTAAGAATAAACAAAGGCAGGGTTAAGCATGGCAAGAATCGCCGGTGTTACGATTCCTAGCGAAAAGCAAGTGTGGATTGCACTTACTTACGTTTATGGTATCGGTCGCACCACTAGCAAAGCCATCCTTGCGGCGGCTAAAATCGAGCCGACCACTCGGGTGAAAGATCTCACCGAGGCTCAAGAACAGAAACTCAACGATATTATTTCTAGCAAATATTCCGTTGAAGGTGACCTCAAGCGCCTCGTGACAAACAATATTAAACGTATCAAGGATATCAATTCCTACAAGGGGCTTCGCCACAAGGCAGGTTTACCAGTCAACGGTCAGCGCACCCGCACGAATGCGCGCACTCGTAAAGGTAAAGCTATCGCAGTAGGCGGCGCTCAGCCAAAGGCAGCAAGTAAAACTTAATCAAGGGAGTTAATATGGCAGAAGATACAACAGTCAATACAGCTCCTGAGATGGAGCCGAAAGCACCAAAAGCTAAAGGCAAAAAGGGCAAACGCATTGTCCAAGCCGGTGAAGTACACATTCAAGCTACTTTCAACAACACTATCGTTAGCGTAACCGACAAGAAGGGCGAAATCCTCGCAGCTTCTTCCGCTGGCGCAAACGGTTTCCGCGGTTCCAAGAAAGGTACTGCTTACGCAGCACAGATCGCCGCTGAAAAGGTTGCTGAAATCGCAAAGCGTGATCACGGCATGAATAGCGTAGACGTATTCGTCAAGGGTATCGGCCTCGGCCGCGACAGCGCTATCCGCGCATTTAGCACTATGGGCATTTCTATTAATAGCATCACGGACAAGACCCCAATTCCACATGGTGGTTGCCGTCCTAAAGGAGAGAGGAAACCGTAATGGCACGTGATTTACAACCTATTGGTAAGCAATCTCGCCGTGAAGGTTATGCGCTTGCTCCAAAAGCACAAAAAATCATGGCAAAAAAGACCGGTATTCCTGGTCAGCACGCCGACATGCGCGTTCGCGGTGGCAGTCTATATTTGACTCAGCTCCGCGAGAAGCAGAAAGTACGCCGCATTTACGGTCTACTAGAAAAGCAATTCGCTAAGCTCATGCATGAAGCACAACGTACTCCAGGCAAGACCGGCGAAAAACTTCTCGAATATCTAGAACGTCGCGCAGACAACGTAGTTTATCGTGCCGGCTTCGCAGCAACTCGCCGCGCAGCACGTCAGCTCGTTTCTCACGGTCATTTTACCCTCAACGGTAAGCGTGTCGATATTCCATCGATTCGTTTGAACCCAGGTGATGTTCTCGAAGTTCGTCCAAAATCAAAGAAAAACACCTATTTCGCAAATCTTGAAAATATCGCCGGTGCTACTAGCCAAGCACCACTATCTTGGATGAAGGCAGATGTCAAGAAAATGAAAATCGAAATCACTGGTACGCCAAAGCGCGAAGAAGCTGAGGTGGGCATCAACGAACAATTAATCGTCGAGTATTACTCACGCTAAAGGAGAAGTATGACAAAAGTAATTCACGAAGCAGAACTAGCAGAGATCAAGGACCTTGGTGAGAACAGTTCCAGCTTTGTTATCAAGCCATTATACTATGGCTACGGTAACACTCTTGGTAATTCACTACGTCGTGTACTTCTCTCTAGCATTAAGGGTGCCGCTATCACTGCTTTCCGCATTGAAGGCGCTACTCACGAATTTTCCGCTATTTCAGGCATCGTCGAGGATACTGTAGACATCATGTTGAATCTTAAAAACATTCACATCAAGTCTCATTCCGACGCCCCAGTCGAACTTCACCTCGAAAAGAAAGGTACTGGCGTAGTAAAAGCTGGCGACATCAAACTCCCAGCAGAAGTTGAAATCGCAAACCCACAGCAGATTATCTGCAACATCGATGATCCAAAATTCACTTTGAAGATGGACATGGTTGTAGACACTGGTCGTGGTTACCTCAGCATCGAACAATCCAGTGAAGACCGCATTCACAGCGATATGATCGCACTTGATGCCGTCTTTACTCCAGTTTTACGTGTTCGCTACAACGCTGAAAATACTCGTGTTGGCCAAGATACCAACCTACAGCAATTAACTCTTACGATCGACACCGATGGTACTATTACCCCACGTGAAGCTTTCGAAGAAGCTGCAGCAATCTTGGTAAACCAATACAAAGCGCTTGCCGGTAGCACCACGGTAGAATCCGCACCAGCACCAACCGCAAGCAAAGCCGAAGACGAATCTGGCCTTATGCTTCCAATCGAAGACCTCGGCCTATCGGCACGTACTGCAAACGCATTGATCAACAATGAAATTCGCACCGTACGCGATCTCGTCGTATTATCAGAAAGCGATCTCAAAGAACTTAAGGGCTTCGGCGCTAAGGCACTCGATGAGGTCCGCGAAAAACTAACGGAGTTAAAAGTTTAAATGCATCGTCACGGATATAAAGGGCGCAAGTTCGGCCGCGAAAACGACCAACGCACCGCATTGACACGTGGTCTCATGCGCTCCTTGTTTAAGTACAAATCAATTAATACAACCATAGCAAAGGCTAAAGAAATTCGCCGCCCAGCTGAAAAGCTCATCACCATCGCAAAGAAAGGTGATTTGGCTTCCCGCCGCCTCGTTATCGCTCGCTTGAACGATCAGGTACTTGGCAATCAGCTCGTCGACGTTATCGCACCACAAATTAAGCGCAACAGCGGCTACCTCAAGATTGAGCGTACCGGTTTCCGCCGTGGCGATAACAGCGAAATGGCAACCATTTCCTTCGTAGACGAAATCAAAGATGAAGTCAAAGAAGAAAAGAAGGCCGAAAAGCCAGCTGCTAAGAAAGAGGAGAAGTAAGTATGAAAACTTATAGTCAGAAATCCTCTGAAATCAATCGCGAATGGTGGATTATCGACGCATCTACGATGCCACTCGGTAAGCTCGCAGTTGTTATTGCTGACAAGTTGCTCGGCAAGTCCAAAGTTACCTTTACGCCACATACCGACAATGGTGATTACGTTGTAGTTATCAACGCAAAGAACATCAAGGTTACTGGCGACAAGATGACCGACAAGCATTACTATCGTCACTCTGGCTTCCCAGGTGGTCTTACCGACCTTACCCTCGCGGAAGTTATCGAGAAGGACCCAGCTCTTGCAATCCAGCAAGCAGTCAAAGGAATGCTTCCAAAGAATAAACTTCAAGCCGATCGCTTAGCTCGCCTCCGCGTCTTCCCAGGCGCAGAGCATGCTCACACGGCACAGATGCCAAAGGAGATTAAGTAATGCCAGCTAAGAACGCTAAGTATACCTACGGTAACGGTAGCCGCAAAGCCGCAACCGCAACCGCACGTCTCTACAAGGGTAAAGGCGAGATCACCATCAACGGCAAGCCAGCTCTCGATTTCTTGAGTGGCAACAAAACCTTGATGGCAGAAATCACCGATCCTCTTGCAATGACTCAGAAGCAAAAAGAATACGATATCACCGTCCTCGTAAAAGGTGGTGGTGTTGCAGGTCAGGTCGACGCTATCAAGCTCGCTATCTCTCGCGCATTGGTCACCGAATTCCCAGAATTCCGCCCAGTACTCAAGAAGGCAGGCCTCATGAAGCGCGATCCACGCGAAAAGGAACGCAAACACTACGGCCTCCGCAGTGCTCGCAAACGCGAACAGTTCTCCAAGCGTTAATATCGCTTCAAAAAACAAAGATATCTCTCCGAAAGGGGAGATATTTTTGTGTATAATATAAGTATGGAAAACGCTAATGATAATAACCAAGGCTACGCTTCGATTTTAGACGAACCAAACAACGCAGCACCAGCAGGTCCAGCGCCGGCACCAGAACCGACGCCGGCTCCAGCACCTGCTCCAGAGCCAGCTCCAATCACAGAGCCAGCCGCTGCGCCAGTCGAAAGTGCACAACCAATCGCTGAGACCCAGCCAATACCTCAGCCAACACAATACCAAACATTAACCCAAACTTCCGTCGCGCCAGCTCCAGCTGCGACCATGCCAGAAGCACCGAAGAAAAAGTCCAAAGCCCCGATCATCATCGCGGTCGTACTACTTGTAGTATTGCTAGCAGGCGGTGGCATTGCAGCAGCTTTGATTCTTCCAGGCCTACAGCAGAAAAATCAATTCATTGAAACCGCCTCTT
Source organism: Candidatus Saccharimonadota bacterium (assembly GCA_024402845.1). Taxonomy (GTDB): domain Bacteria; phylum Patescibacteriota; class Saccharimonadia; order Saccharimonadales; family Saccharimonadaceae; genus UBA2834. Next base: position 12,530 of record JAKSSY010000016.1, read on the forward strand.
CGCTTGTCGAAAAGGTTAAGGCTCAAGACGACAATAAGCTAATTTATTTCCTTCGCGACTTAAAGAAAATTCAAGATGGCCTAGATACTAGCCCATACGGACTCGAATATCGAGCTAGTTCATTCGCTACGCGCATCGGCGGCAACGTTATACTATGCCTAAC
>JAKSSY010000017.1 GCA_024402845.1 Candidatus Saccharimonadota bacterium
ATTTTCAATCACCCCCTGATTGATTTAGTATGCTACACCATTTGCTTCGCACCAATCCCAGTACTGGTCTTGGCCGAGGTTAATGATGTCCTGGAGTTTCTTGCCGAAAGCTTCCACGATGTTGACGAGCCAGTTGCCGATAAAAGAATCGTCGGCGCCATCGATTCCGATGACTAAAACTGGACGTTCGAACTTTGTGAAACCTTTGTGGCTGTTGCCTGTGCGTACGCCAAAGCGTACCTTGGTCCCGCAGAACAAGTCAATGTCCTTGGGAAGCGCTTCGGTGTGGTCTTTTCCTGCGAAGTTGTAGGTAAAATCACAGGGTACGCCCCACATGTAGGCGTCGGTTCCGGCGAACTTGTCGGCGGCGGTTCCGGAAGTGCAGACAAAACCTTTGGGGTCGCCTTTCTCCTTGAACCATTCGCTGCATGTGCAGACGAGTTCGTCTTCGAGCTCGATGCCGAGACCGTGGTTGCTCCTTATTCTTGAATAATATCTGGCCATTTTTCGTTCCTCCTCATCATTGATTAGAATAATCGCAAAATGAGGCCTCCCGTTGGCCAGCATCAGCGATATTAATGTACGTATTGGGGCCTTACTGGCTGTAAAGTCCCAATGCTTTCATTATATCACAGAATTGCGAAAAAGTCAATATGTAACAGGGGTGATGCACGGTTGAAAGTTGGGATGACAAAAGCGGGGAAATATGATAAGATTATAGGAGCCGGAGAGGTGTCCGAGTGGTTGAAGGAGCACGCTTGGAAAGCGTGTAGCCTCGCAAGGGGCTCGCAGGTTCGAATCCTGTTCTCTCCGCCATTTTTATGTGCCAATATCTCGTATCTTGGCATTTTTTTATGCTCCTAGGCTTGGCTCAAAAATAGTGCTTATGTACTGCGGTGATTATGATAGAATATATACATAAGTATTTCCGATTAGGAGGAAAATGAATCCGCAAAATAATAATCCAATGAATGGTGGACAGCCTAGTGGGCAGAATTTTGACGGTTTCGGTGGGCCAAATATCTCTTACGAAAATTACGCCGCTCCGCAGCCGCAGCAACAACAGCAGGTACCTCTCCAGCCAGCACTCAAGATGGTTGATTATCTTTGGCAGAGGATTGTATACTGTGCATTAGCCTTTTCGACAGTTTTATTAATTGGTTTGATTGTAGCAGTGATTTTGGTTGGTACTGCGAATGGTAGTACCGCCGTTGCCGAATCTGAACGCGATAAGGCTCAGCATGATGTTCGAGGCTTATACGAAATTCTCGGCGTTGATTCGCAAGAAGACGCCGTGAAGGTATTAACCGATGAGGAGGAATACCTCAACGGTGGCGATTTGATGAAGATTGACAACCTATTGAACGGTAAATATCCGGCATATGATATCGATTACGCAAGCTCAAATATCAACTTTGTACGCATGGGGAACGTCTATAAAGTCGTGAGCGTTGGTATTATGACTAATACTGGAACAAAACGCGTAGTGCTTTATGGCCGCATCGCTAATGGTGAATGGAAACTTGGTGGATTCGATTCCGATAACAAGGTTGATCCATGTGCAAACTCTTCCGACGAAGAAAAAGAGGCAATCGCAGGTATCTTTACTTGTGGTGAGCCAATGGAAGAGGAAAAAGAAAAGAAAACTGACGATAAAGATAACAAAAAGACTGACGACGAGAAGACTGACGAAGAAAAGAAAGACGATGAGTAGAAATGCTCGAAGGTCTTTTAAGTCTCCTAATCCAGTCCGAAGTTTCAAAAGCGGATATTGAAATTCGGGAAAAAGTTGATTCTTATTACGTAGCTAATAAACCTGCGGAGACCTACAAATATAATGTTACCTACGATATTTCGTCGAGAGGCGTGATTAAGGGTAATTTGAATGAATTTGCGCGAATCGTGGCAGAAACGTTTGAAGATGCGCGCGGGTGGAAGCGAGCGGGCGTAAAGTTTACGCGTGTAGAGAGCGGTGGACGCCTGCATATGATTTTGGCGTCTGGGGCTGAGGTGCGCGCTGCGGCGCCATACGACAACGGCTGCTCGGCGACGCTCAGTTGCACAGTTAAGCCATTAGTATTAATTAATGACGATCGTTGGATGGGTGGCTCGGATAGCTATAACGAGCTCGGCGTAAGCCTACTAAACTATCGACAGATGGTGATTAACCATGAAGTTGGGCATTTCTTAGGACATGACCATATTGCTCAGTGTGAAACGAATCTTGGGCCGGCTCCAATTATGTTACAGCAATCGACGGGTCTACGTGGCTGCACGCCAAATTCTTGGCCACTACCGAGTGAATTGTGGGTGAAGGGAATCTAATGAAACACTTGAAGGAGCAAAAAGAGCATATACCGATGTCCAAGGGGAAGAAGATTACGATTTGTATCGTGATTGGGCTTTTGGTGGCGGGCGGTGTTTTTACGACGCTGTTTTTCGTAAATCGTATTTCTGGATATCGTGAGGCGAAGAATTATACAGATGAGATTTTGAGTACAAAAGATGCGGTTTCGGCCTACCTTGAACGCAAATTGGATGGTAAAGAACTGAGCGACGAAGACAAGAAAGCGTTCGAGAGCTTTAAATCTGCAATAGAGAGAGCGGAGAGCTATACAGAAAGCCTTGGCGCCAGCAAGGCTCTAAAAGACACAAATGTGAGCGAAAAATATGAAAAAGCAAAAGAAGAGCTTGTAAAACTGACCACAAATAAAACTGTCGAAGCAAATCTGCTTGGCGTGCTAGAAGATGGTGAAATCTCCGAAGAAGAATTAAAGGTATTTAGCGAATCGGATAATGAATACTTGAAGAATATCTCGAAGGATTTGGAAGATTACCGCAAGAAAGTAAAAGACTTTAAGGAAAAATATGCGGATCTAAAAGGGGCAGATAAGACGCGGCTCGATAATGACTATGCTGCGATTACGAATGCCGGACAGGAACTTACAAAGAAATATGCCGAGATCAAAACAGATGACGTCTATAAAATGTCAAGAGATGACATTTTGAGCTTCTATGCAACAATAGAAGAGTTGAATAAGTATTTATCCGAAAAGGTTTAAAGAAAATGAAGCGCCTAATTATCGTTTATAATCCACGTAGCTCACACTATAGCCGAGTTGACCGCGAAGTATTGAGCAAAGCGAGGAAACTAAAGGGGTGGATGATAGGCAAATTTGAGGTTGCCGACACTGATGTTGATGATAATTCCCATCGTTTGGCGAAGATTTTTCGCGATGATGACTTGGTGATTGCGGCGGGTGGTGATGGCACGGCGACGATTACGATTAATGGAATTATGCTTTCGAATGCGAAAAATGTGCGCATTGGTGTGCTTGGCTTCGGTAATTTTAATGATACGGCGCGTAGTTTTGGCGACGTGAAGTTTGAAGATATTATCAAGGGCGATGCTAAGGAAGTGTGGCCGCTTGAGTGTAGGATTAATCGCGAGCATTGGCGTTATGGGATGTGCTACTTTACGATTGGCATGTTTGCTGAGGCTTGTGCAGTTTTTGATCACCCAAAGACACGAAAGGCATTACGTAGCGGGCGCAAACGCACTATCTTTAGTCTTGGTGTGTTGGTGCAATGGTGGCTAAGGCAGCGACATAAGAAGTGGTTGCCGCGTTTTGTACTGGGTAATTCTTCTGATGAGTTTATCGAGTGTGAAGCCGCCTCGGATTATATGGCCGTAAACGGTAAGACTGTAGCGAAGATTATGCGTGGCGGGAAATATTACTTGCAGAACGAAAGTTTTCTTAGTTACAACGGCAAGATGAATAAGTTTTTCCGTTTGGCGTGGATGATGTGTAGAAGCTTCTTCCGTCATATTCCTGGTACGGAAAGTGATTATGATTGCTTAGTATTCCCAAAACCGGCTAAAATTATGATGCAGGCAGAAGGTGAGTACAAAAAGTTAGAGAATGTTTCGATGGTCGAAATCTCTAAATCAAAGAAGTCACTTCTTGCTATCACGAAATAATTATGGACGTAGTTGGTAGAGCAGAATATAAGTTGGATGGCGCATTGAAGGCGTTTAATGTTGATTTGCGCGGAAAAACAGTGCTCGATATTGGTTCTTCTACGGGTGGTTTTACCGAGAGGGCGTTACGCGCTGGGGCCGAAAAAGTTGTTGCAGTAGAGAAGGGTACGGACCAGATGAAAGCGCCGCTTCGTTTTGATCCACGCGTGGAGCTACATGAAAAGACGGATATTTTTGAGTTTAAGACGGACGAGAGAATTGATGCGATTGTGGCGGATGTGAGCTTTGTAAGTTTGGTAAGAGTGTTAGACTATGCAAAGGAAGAGCTTGCCGATCGCGATACGATATTTGTAGTGATGCTAAAACCGCAGTTTGAGGCGAAGCCATGGCAATTGAACAAAGGCGTAATTAAAAATAATAAGATGCGCCGTGAGATTATTGCGGATTTCGAAGCGAAGATAAAACGAAGTGGCTTTGTGGTAATGGGGAAGCGCGATAATGAATTAGCTGGGCGCTTCGGTAATGTTGAACGATTTTATTATTTGAGGCTAGCGAGATAAAAAAAACACCCCCGTGGAGGGGTGTTTTTTGATATTTTGTTTCCTAGGTTAGTTGCCTAGTCTTCGGAAGGAGCTTTTTGTTCCATGATCCACTTCTGGAGGATTACAATCTGGTCGATATCCTTTTGTTGCTCGACTGGGTTGAGTTCGGCATAAGGTTTAGCGAGGGCGGGGTTGCCATATTCTGGGTCCTTTACCCACTCGTTGCGACTAATCCAGTTTTCGTGGATTAAGCGGCCGAACTTTTGACGAGCGGCTTCATCGTTGACGAAATCTTGTTTGAGAATTTCTTCTTCGCTGTAATCTTCGAGGAGCTGGATTAGGAACTGTGCACTACCACGGTTTTGTTCCTTCCAGTATTCAGAGTATTGATCGTAAGGGGTGTTAGCGATATCGATGACGGCCTTTTGGGCTTCTTCGATGGTCATACCTTCGCGAACTAGGTCTTCTGGGGATTTATTCTTGTAGGCTTTTTCGCCGTTAACGCCACGCCAAGCCGGCTTGAAACGACCATCTTCTTGCTTTGGGTAGTTCTTTTCGGCGTAATCGCGGGCAAGTGGGATAGCCAAGGACTCTACGCGAGGGTCTGGGCCTTTTTCGGTTTCTGCGCCATCTTCGCCTTCGTCTTTGGCGCGACTTATAAGGGCTTCGCCGAATTTTTCGTTTTCTTTTTCTGGAGTTTCGGCAGCGCCTTCGACTGGCTCATAAGTAGCAAAGTCGTTTGCGCTCAAGATGTAACGGTTGTCTGGAGAGATAGTTTCGAGGGTTTCGTCGTCGCAGGCGGCACAGAAGTAACATTCTTCGTCACCTGTTTGTGGGCCACCCCATGGAGCTTCGATGACGACTTTTTTGCCGGTTGGGTTTTTGATGATACGGGCTTTACCTTTGGCGCGGAATTTGCCAGCTTCATCGGTTGCTTCGTAACGTTTTTTGAAGGTTTCGTCTGGGACAGGGTAGTTGTTGGCGCGGTCGCCTTCTTGCTGTTTTGGATTCGTTACGATCCATTCGCCAGGAACAACGCGGCGTTTGTCTTCGACTTCAGCTTTGCGTTCTTCGCCCTCGCCACGCATTACCCAAGTAGTAATGATGTATTGGTCTGTTTGTTCGTCATATTCAACATCAAGATCTTTGTAGTCGCCTGCTTCTAGGCCGGTTTCGGTAATTTGTACGGCTTCGACTACCTTTTTCTTTATATAGAATTCGGCATTCTGGAAGAGCGCGTCGTATTCCGGCGTTTTGAGATCTACCTCGATTTCTTTTGTCTCGGTTGCGATGTTCTCATCGGAACCAGTTTCGGCATCAGAAACATTACCGGTCATGCCAATTTTCTTGATGTTTTCGCTCATTTTTTCTCCGTTTTTGTTTTTATCGTTTTAACGATACCCAATATATTCACTATAGCAAAAAACTTATGTTTTGTCAAGAGTGTGGCCGTCAAATATAGATGCTTTATAGGGGAAACATGGTAAAATATCCATATGGCAACGGAGGAACAATTAAAACCTAGTGATTATGTGCATTTGCATAATCATACGCATTATTCTTTGCTCGATGGTCTGACGAAGATTGACGAGTTGGTTGGTTTCGTGAAAGAACAGGGCATGGAAGCCGTGGCAGTAACGGATCACGGTACAATGGCTGGTTTGATTGATCTCTATAAGACTTGTAATGATGCGGGCATGAAACCGATTCTTGGCCTTGAGGCATATGTGGCGGCTCGTCGTCTAGAAGACCGCGATCCGGCCTACGATAAGGAACGTTTCCATATTACGTTGCTCGCAATGAACGATAAAGGTTTTGAGAACCTCTGTCGTATGATGACGATAGCCGAGACGGAAGGTAAATATTATAAGCCGCGTATTGATCACCGCGTGATGGAAGAGTATAACGAAGGGATTATTTGCCTTTCTGGTTGTATGGGTTCGGAAATTTCTACGGCGATTCGCAATGATGACCTAGATAAGGCGCGTGAGTTAATTGCTTGGTATTCGAAAGTCTTTGATGGTCGTTTTTATCTTGAGATGCAGGATCATGGTCATCCAGATTCTACGACGCATAACCCAGAGCAGCAGAAGATTAATGAAGCTTTGATGATGCTCTCGAAAGAGACTGGTCTTGATTTGGTAGTAACCTGCGATGCGCACTATCTAAAGAAGGAAGACCAAGATGCGCATGAGGTTTTGCTCTGCGTTGGCACCGGTAGTAATATCTCCGATGAAAAACGTATGTCTTTGAAGGATTTTGACCTTCACGTGATCCCGGCAGAAGAAATTATTTCGCACTGGCAGAATACTTGTCCGGAAGCGGTGCGAAACACAAAGAGGATTGCAGATCGTTGCAACGTTAATATTCAGCTTGGCCGTATTTTGATTCCGAAATTCCCGATTGATACCGGCGAGACGGAGAAGCAATATCTAGACAATATGGTGTTCCGAGGTCTCGCGGAGCGTTTCGGTTATTTGTCGAAAGAAGAAGCACAAACGAAGACCGTTGAGGAAATTCGGCCGTTGCTCTCGAAGGAGATTCTTGACCGTATCGATTATGAGCTTGAGACCGTAGACAAGATGGGATATAACGGTTACTTCTTGATTGTGCAGGACTTCATTAACTGGGGCAAAGGGCAAGGGATTATTTATGGTCCTGGTCGTGGTTCGGCGGCAGGTTCGTTGCTAGCATATGCAATTCATATTACGGATCTTAACCCACTAGAGTACGATTTGCTCTTTGAGCGCTTCTTAAACCCAGACCGTATTTCGATGCCGGATATTGATACGGATATTCAGGATAACCGTCGTGATGAGGTGATTGAATATTGTACGCGAAAATATGGCAAGGGGCGCGTTAGTAACATTGTAACCTTCGGTAAGATGATGGCGAAGAACGCCGTGCGCGATGTGGCGCGTGTGCTTGAAGTGCCATATGCGGAAGCGGATAGGATTGCGAAGTTGGTGCCGGATCCAGTGATGGGTCATCATGTGAAGCTGAAGGATGCGATTGTAAACGAGCCTGATTTGAAGAAGGAATATGAGACGAATCCGACCGCGAAGGAAGTGATTGATTTTGCAATGAAGCTTGAGGGGACGATTCGCTCGCATGGTGTGCATGCTTGCGGTGTCGTGATTGCGCCAGATGATTTGGTAAAATTCATGCCACTTGAAGTTTCGGCGAAGGGTCCACTTGCGACGCAGTATCCTGGTCCGCAGGTTGAGGAGCTTGGTCTTCTTAAGATGGACTTTTTGGGGCTATCCAACTTGTCCGTGATTCAGCAGGCGCTTCGCATTATTAAGAAGGTTTACGGCAAGCAGATTGATATGAGTAAGTTGCCGCTTGATGATGATAAAGTATATGAGCTATTCCGCAGAGGTGATACGACGGGCGTATTTCAGTTTGAATCTGCGGGTATGAAGCGATATTTGCGTGAGCTTCAGCCGACGGCATTTGATGATCTTATCGCTATGAACGCGCTTTATCGCCCGGGTCCGATGCAGTTTATCGAGAGCTTTATTAAGCGCAAACATGGGGAAGAGCCGATTACTTACTTGCATCCAGGACTTGAGAATTCTCTCAAGAATACCTATGGTATTTTGATTTACCAGGAGCAGTTCATGCAGGCCTCGAAGGAATGGTGTGGCTTTACTGGTGGTCAGGCGGATACTTTGCGTAAGGCGGTAGGTAAGAAGAAAGTCGACCTCATGAACAAAATGAAACCGCTCTTTGTTGAGGGTGCGGTGAAAGTTGGTGGGGCAACGGCAGAGATTGCTGAAACTTTCTGGAGCCAGTTGCTTGACTTCGCGAACTACTGTTTCAACAAGAGTCACGCGGCATGTTATGCATTGGTTGCATATTGGACGGCTTATTTAAAGACTTATTATCCGGAAGCCTTTATGGCGGCATTGATGACGGCGGATATGCGCTGGACGGAGCGTCTCGCAATTGAAATGACAGAATGTAAGCGCATGGGCATCCAGGTGCTTGGTCCAGATATTAATGAATCTTATGCAGACTTTGCAACGGTGGGTAAGAGCAAGACGATTCGCTTTGGTATTGCTGCTATTAAAGGTATGGGCAAAGCCTTGGCTGAAGAAGTTATTGATGAGCGTGATAAGAATGGCAAGTTTAAGTCTGTTTGCGACTTTTCGAAGCGCGTATCGGGCGTAAAGTTTAACAAGAAGAGCTGGGAATCTGCGATTAAGACTGGCTGTTTTGATGGCTTTGGCGATCGTTCAGATTTATTATTCAACCTTGAGAAGATTCAGGCTTATGGCAACAAGATGCAGAAAGACGCGGCGAGTGGTCAGACCGACCTATTTGGCGCGATGGGTGCTGCGGCTGAGATTCCTGAGGTAGAGATTCAACCTGCGCCAACGAAGTATTCCGATAAGGAACAGTTGATGTGGGAGCGCGATTTGATGGGCCTATATATTTCTGCGCATCCGCTAGACAGGTATGATACTTATTTCCAAGAACAAACGATGCCAATCAACGAGATTACACCAAAGATTGATGGCGCAAGTGTGATTGTTGGCGGCATTATTACAAATGTGCGTTCCTTAGTGACGAAGAGCGGTTCAAAGATGGCGTTCGTGAAGATTGAGGACAAGGTTTCTGAGATTGAAATTGTAATATTTCCGAAAACATTTGAGGTTGTTGGCGCGAAGTTAATTCAGGATGCCGTGATTAAGGTGACTGGTAGAGTAAATGCGACAGACCGTGATGGTAATAAGATTGATGAGGCAAAGATTAATGCCGAAGAAATCGTGATTGTGACTGACGAGGAATTGGATAACTATGAGTCTACTGGCGCGAAATTGAAGACGCCGACGAAGGGTGTGACGCAAAAACCGCGTGGCAAGGTCGCGGCAACTGGCGTGTCTGGCGGTGAAGGCGGAGGCGGTGGCGGCTACCGTCGTGGTGGCTCGTCGGACAAACCTGTTACTCACTTTAGAACAACTGAAAGCGATGCTAATGCGACGCCAATCAAGCCGAAGAAAATGTTTATTCGCGTGATGGACCCATCAGATAAAGAATCATTGGTAAAGTTGAAGCAGAGTTGTAGTATGTATCCTGGTCTATCGGAGATAATTTTAGTGATCGGCGAAGATAAAAAAGCGATGCGCATGCCATTCCGTTGCGAAACTTGTAAAGCTTTGGTTGATGAACTGGTTCCTATTTTCGGGACAGAAGGCGTAGTGGTAAAATAGTTGGTTTGAAATGATAGATCTCTCAATCGTAATGCCATGCCTTAACGAAGAACGTACGATTGCTACCTGTATCGAGGAAGCGAGTGGTTTTATAAAGTCGTCCGGACTGAGCGGGGAAATAATTGTTGTTGATAATAATAGCACTGATAGTTCCGCGAAGATTGCGAAGAAAATGGGTGCTCGGGTGGTTTTTGAGCAAAAACCTGGGTATGGGAATGCGTTAAGGGCTGGTTTAGCGAAGGCGAAGGGTGAAGTTATTATTATGGGGGATTGTGATATGACTTACGATTTTTCGAATCTTCATGAGATGTATGATTTATTGCAGAAGAATGATTTGGTGATTGGCGATCGTTTTAAAGGTGGAATTCGAAAAGGAGCCATGCCTTTATCACATCATATTGGCGTAAGGGGATTATCCTTGGTGGGGAGAATGCGCTATGGTACCGACGTGAAGGATTTTCACTGTGGACTTAGGGGTATTAGAAACGAAGCGCTCGGTAAAGTGGATTATAGGACTACTGGGATGGAGTTTGCGACGGAGATGATTGCGGAGGCTGTACGGAATGATTTAACAATCGCGCAGACGCCGGTAATACTGCGCAATAGCGTGAAAGGGCGCAGACCAAAATTGAATACCATAAGAGATGGTTTTCGGCATCTGAATTATATTATTTGGCAATAAAAAACTCCCCTTGTCGGGGAGTTTTTGTTAGATAAGTTTGAATTTGCTTGGCTTATCGTTGTAAAGATTGTCGTAAATACTTGGATGGCCAATTTTGTTTGCGGCTTCGACGACTTCATCGATATTATCGGTAATACGATAAATTTTACGATCGGATGCATTGATGGTTTTAAGTGGTTGCATCTTGGAGGCAAAGAAGCGATCGAGCGGCTTCCAGAATGACTTACCAATGAGGAACATTGGCATCTTTGGCATTTTGCCTTCTTGCATGAGGATGAGAATTTCGGAAAACTCGTCGAGTGTACCAAAACCGCCAGGGAAGAAGACGTAAACTTTGGAACTCATCGTAAGCATAACCTTACGTGCAAAGAAATAATGGAATTCCATTTCGTCGGTGACGTAAGGGTTGATGTGTTGCTCGTGTTCGAGCTGAATATTAAGACCAATACTGCGGCCGCCGGCTTCGTAAGCGCCTTTGTTTGCCGCTTCCATGATGCTTGGGCCGCCGCCTGTAATGACAGGGTGGCCGTTTTGGGCGAGTTTATAGCCGAGCTGTTCGGCGAGTTTGCACCACTTACCGTTCATTGGAAGGCGGGCGGAGCCAAAGATAGAAACACCCTGAGAATAAGTACGGATTTTTGCGAGGCCTTGTTCTAGATCTTTCGCATAGCGAAGAGAGCGTTCAATATCTTCTGGGTTGAGTTTGTTTTGCGCGATTTGATCGAGCCAGTTAGTGATTGATTCATCCATTTTTAGCGTATCTCCTGTATTGGCATACTATGTAATTTTGTATTTAGATTAATAATTCCTGCTTTGCTGCCAATCTTTTGGACTACCGATGTAGAGTTAGCAGAAGCAAAGATGAGAGAATCCTTGAAAGATTTTCCATTTGCGTAGGCGGCGAGGAAGCCGGAACCGAAGGCGTCGCCTGCACCAGTGGAGTCCTTAACGCGGACGTCTTCATAGATACCGACGCGGTAAACTTCGATTTGGTCCGTGGCGATTGCGCCTTGATTGCTGTCTGTGATAATTGCGGCCGGAACATAATTGCGAATGCGGCCAATTAGCTCGTTTAGGCTAGAGCCTTCGACAATCTGTTTGGCCTCGGATCTGTTGACGAGTAGGACATCGACGTCGGAGAGAAGGCCGAGGAGTTTGCGGCGATGCTGAAGCTCGAGGTTGCCCGGGTTAAACATAATCTTGCTGCCAAGAGATTTTGCCTTGGTAAAGAATTGGTCTAGCATGTCCATGTTGCCACGGAAGGTAGTGACATAAATCCAATCTGGATTAATGGTATCGAGATCGTCTGGGTTAAGAAGTTCGAATTTTGCGCTTGCACCGCGGCAGGTGAGAATAGTGCGCTCGCCGGATGGAGCAAGAAGCAATACGGA
>JAKSSY010000018.1 GCA_024402845.1 Candidatus Saccharimonadota bacterium
CAACACCGGCATGGCCGAATTGATCGTAGCGCTGACGCTTGGTCTTATCACTCAAAACAGAATAAGCTTCGTTAATTTCCTTGAACTTTTCCTCTGCCTCTTTGTTGCCCGGATTTTTGTCTGGATGGTACTTAATAGCAAGCTTGCGGAAAGCCTTTTTGATTTCATCATCAGATGCACCCTTCTGGATGCCGAGAACTTCGTAATAGTCTCTTTTACTCATGTATTATAGTATAGCTTTTAGCAGTCTGCGGGTCAAGAGTGCTAATTCATTAAAACGATGCCGCAAACGATTAACGCGCCAGCAATCATATACTGCGCAATTATGCTCTTCGTGATGCGTTTGCTACGGATGAACTTCGGAAAGATTTTGCCGAGGAAAATCGTAATAAAGAATGAGGTAAAGAGACTAGAGACCTTGCCGATTGGCGAAACGAGTGAGACCACCGGTGCCGCGATTAAACCGAATTTATAGAGGATTTCGGCAATACTAAGCATCATATTGTCTGCGACGAGAAGTCCCATATTAACGTTGTGTTTGCGCCCCTGGAAGAAGGTGCGCACGAGAGCTTTGCGCCAAGAGTCAAAGAAGATAATTGCCATAATGACCGCGAGGAGCGAGCCGAGCTCAAAGAAGAAGAATGATTGCGCGAAGAGTACGTAGTTTGCCGTAGCGTCACCGAGGAATTTTGCAAATACGATATCCGATAGAACCGAGAAGAAGCTACTAATTACCGTAAGTAGCGCGACCTTGAGATTTGGGGCCTGTTTTTTGTTCCCCTTCATGCCGCCAAGAATTACGACTGCAGTGGCACCCATAATAAAGAGAAAACCGATACCTTGATTGATAGTGATCATTTCGCCGAGCAAGGCTACGCCGAGGCCTAGCGAGATGAGTGGACCGACCTGGCCGAAGATCGTAATGTCGGTATTGTCGCCCTCCTGGAGAGCCTTGTAATAGTAGACTGCGCCAATGATATTAATAGCGCCAGCAAGAACAAGGCCAAAAGCATTGCTGACCGGCATCATAAAGGTGGCGCGACCAAAGATTGCAAGAAGCAAAACAAGCATCAGAAGGAAGCTTGGAATGTGCGCGACAACTAATGCGCCAGCGCGCTTCTTTGGTAAGGCAACATCTGTCAGGTAATTCTGGACGAAACCGCCGAAGCAGTAAAAAACGGACGCCAAAATAGGAAAGATGATCCAATACATGCTTTTATTTTAGCATAAGCAGCTTATTTTTCAGTACGACGCGCGACCGAAAATGGAGAGTCGTCCGAGTTGAAGGAATCTTTGACGCGACGCCCAAATAACATTGCCATCAACATATCAAGCGTGACGCTACCAATAACATGAGCATCGCGGTCCACGACGATAATATAGTCTGAGTTGGTACGAATAATCGCCGCAAGGAGCATCTTTAATGAATAGTCGCCGCGCGCGAAGGAAACCTTTTTGTCGATAAATTGGTCGACCGGTTGGTCTTCCGTGATTGTGAGTGGGTCGATATTATCCGTATGGACGATACCGCAGACCTGTCCTTCTTTGTCTAATACCGGAAAATGCGAGGCACCGGTTTTGTACATCTTGTCTAGCAAAAGCGGGCCGAGAAAATCTGCCTCCGATAGGAACATCATATCCTTACGCTCGGTCATAACGAGCGAGATTGGCATCTGATCAAAGGTCATGACGCCAGCTATCAGGTTGCGCTGGTCGTTCGATAGGATTTCTTCTGGGGTGCGTTTTAGGACGCCAATGAACTCTTTTTCGGTCTTTGGGGTATAAGGCTGTTTTTTCTCAGGCGTGCGGTATTTTGCAAGTTTCGGATCGAGCCAGGCGGTCACTTTTTTCATTAATTTGTCTTTGAATGACTCTTCCATCTTTTCTCCTCCGTGTATGGTACAATTTTATCATGAATAAGTTTACAGTTGTGGCCATCTTGGTGATTTTGGCCCTATTCGGAGGTCTGATTGTTTGGACTACCGTTCAGAAAGAAGAAAACCCTACTAGCGTAAAAGATTACGATTCGACAAAAATTATTGCCGGCGACAATAACAATGGCAACATTGGCGATCACGTTCGCGGCAATGCCGATGCGAAGGTGATTGTAGTGGAGTATGCAGACTTGCAGTGCCCTGGTTGTGCCGCAGCTATGCCAAACATTCACAAACTATACGAACAATATGGAGATCGCGTAGCATTCCTATACCGCAACTTCCCTATTTCCGGTCACCAGAACGCTCGTGCTGCCGCAGCTGCTGCCGAAAGCGCAGGATTCCAGAATCATTACTGGGATATGGTAGAAACGATTTACGCCAACCGCGCAGATTGGATTTCTGAGTCTGGTTCTGCCCGCACTGCCGTATTCGTGAGCCTATTTAAGGATATTGCTCCAGACGGCAACGTCGAGAAGTTCGAGAAAGATATGGGCAATGCAAACATCGAGACAAAGATTAATTTCGATTATTCCCTTGGACGCGAAGTTGATAAAGTTACGGCTACTCCGGCTTTCTATGTAAATGGTCACGCGATTGATGTAGCTAGTGCTAACACCCAGGATGATTTAAAGAAGGCTATTGAGACCATGATTAATGATGAGCTCAAGAAGGCCGGCGAAGAAACTGGCGCAAAAGAATAATTATTCTTACAAACATCAAAAAATGCCCGATTGGGCATTTTTTGTTACATTTCGATGTATTCATTCCATCGAAGTGTATCCATTCGGAGCGTCCCCTTGCGAGTACGCTTTTTCATGGTGTTCTCCTGCTTAGTAATGACATGCCCTCTTACGACATTTTCCCCAAAATCCGATATGTGGATCCGAGAGCAATGTTTAAGATTTTAGCAAATAATGCTCGCCAAGACAAGCATAAACTCTTTCTACCCCTTAACGATTCTTGAGCGCTAACCTGATGCGATCTTCCACAGAAAGCTCGGAATCGACTCCTTCGAGGGCCTTTGTAGCGTCTGCGAGCGTGAATCCAAGCGCCATTAATGCATCTAGGGCTTCGTCATTTGCCTGGAGAGTCTGCTGCTCTGGTTCTGATTTGCGACCGTAATAGGTTGGGAGGCCGACTTTGTCGCGAAGATCGACAATAACGCGTTCGGCGGATTTCTTGCCGACGCCGCTAGCTTTGGAAATATAGCCCGCATCGGCATTTGCAATAGCATTGCGAACTTCTTCTGGAGTGGCGAGGCTTAGAATCGCCATGGCGGCCTTTGGCCCGATACCCTGGACGGTGATTAGTAATTCGAATAATTTCTTGGCGGCGAGACTCGTGAAGCCAAAAAGCTCCTCGGACTGCTCGCGGATATGGTGATAAGTATAGAGCTTAACGTCGTCATTGAGGTTGAGATTTTCGAAATCTATCGCCGTAAGGCTAACCTCGTAACCCACACCCTGGACGTCGATTATTACTGAACTTGCGAATTTTTCGGCCACTTGGCCACGGACGTGTGCAATCATATCTATTATTATACAAGAAAAAGGCCGCGGGTGCGGCCATGGTTATGCAGGATATCCGTAGAAGACGTTGCCGCCGTGCCATTCATAATCGTCAGAATCTGCGCCAAAGTTATTGAAGTATAGATAATAACTTGGCAAGATTGGCCCGTAATCGGCAGATAAAACCTTTTCTACGACTTCCTCGCATAGAGCGTAAGAATCCGGCTCCTTGATCGGATAAGTGTATAAACCTTTGGCTGGTTCGAATTGGTTCTTTTGATAGACAACCCCTTCGACTGTATCCGGAAATTCGTCATCCAGCATACGGTTTAGCACTGTCTCCATAACAGCTTCGCCGCCGATTCCCCTACTCTCGTGATATACCAGGCGCACCAAGATGTCTCTGTCTGAATCCGAGATGCTTGGTATGATTCCGGCATAACGATTGTGATAATCCGGCTCTTTGGCTGGCAGAGCTGGAACTTCTGTTTCCGTCTCTTCCGTTGCCTCTGATTGCGCCTGATTGTTGGCGGACGAGTCTACCACTTTTGTGGTCAAGATGACCGCTTCGTAGGTAACACCTGCCTTGTCGGTGTCCTTTGCGTTAGCGCTGTCAGCACTATGATTAGGTGCAAGGTATAGGATTAATATGCCGAAGATTAGCGCCACGATGGCGAAATGTTTGAAAATGTCGTAGTTGTGGTTTGATATGGATTTTTCCATAAAAATAACTCCTTCCCCACATAAGAGTGTTTCATCTCTACATGAACTGCAAAAATACTCGGGATTAATTCAGCCCGTGTTTATATATTAGCATAGATTTGCTATTTTGTCAAGCATGTGCTCTTTGAGCGGGGTTAACGGTAGGCAACTCTGGTCATTAAAGCATGCGTAATAGCGGCCGCTAGCGCATCCGCAGCATCATCGGGTTTTACGATCTGTTCCATCTTGAGATAAACGCGGACCGCCTCCTGCATATCTTTCTTTTTGGCGCGGCCATAGCCAGTTAAAGTCTGCTTGATCTGAAGCGGGGTGTATTCGGAAATAGGGATGCCGTGTTGTTTCGCAACAAGAATACAGACACCACGAGCCTCCGCAACGGTTATGCCCGTAGTGATGTTTTGGTTGAAATAGAGTTTTTCGATCGAGACCTCATCTGGGTGAGTTTCATCAATAATCTGATTTAACGAGTCGTAAATATCTAGCAAACGATCCTCAAGCGGAGTGTGCGCAGGCGTAGTGATAACACCCGCCGTAATCATGCGTGGCTGCTTGCGATGCTCATACTGAACAACACCAAAACCACAGATGCCCGTACCCGGGTCAATTCCTAAGACACGTTTCGCCGACATATCTTTAGTATAACCTGTTTTATCTCTTTACGGTATTGATAAACCACGTATATGACGCCGATAGCGACCAATAGTATGACTGCACCCGTGGCAATGAATATCCTAGAGTTATCGTACGAGCCCTCCTCTGTCTCTTCTACTGGATATTCCATACCGGTGTTTTCGCGGATTTTGCGGCAGCGATTCGTATCTGGATTTAACTCATAACCCTCGGCACATTCTTTGACGGTGGCGGCGGCCGGGTTTTTCTTACAGCGGCCAGTTTC
This sequence comes from Candidatus Saccharimonadota bacterium, assembly GCA_024402845.1. Taxonomy (GTDB): domain Bacteria; phylum Patescibacteriota; class Saccharimonadia; order Saccharimonadales; family Saccharimonadaceae; genus UBA2834. The sequence goes on from JAKSSY010000018.1 coordinate 5,064, forward strand.
CGGATTGAGATAATAACCCTCCTTACACGTAGTGGTCTTGACGACTGGAATATTTTTACATCTACCAGTAAGCGGATTGAGGTATTTACCTTCTGGGCAAGTTATCTCTTCTTCTGCCACCTCTTTGACGCAGTTGCCGGTTTCGGGATTAATAACTTTACCATCGTCGCAGGTCTGAAATTCTTGATAGACATTCTCTGCGCCAGGGGTGGGTTGGTAGGTTTGGAGCCATTTTTCTGACTCGGTGCCGATATTGAAAAGTGCATAAGAGGCGCCCTTCTTTTGGCCATGCGGGAGCAATGTATCGATTCCAGATAGCGAATAAGTATTAAATACGGTTGGATTCTTCGTATATGTCAGCTCTGGGTTTTTGTATACATAATATGCACCCGGTGAGATGATGCCGGTTACAGGATAAATCTTATTTTTGTAGGAATATTCACAGAGTGATATATCTTGGTCAATTTCTGTAGGGTTATAAAATTCAATAAACTGCTCGGCTGGCGAATCTGCGTAATAGGTAAAGATCTCCGTCATCATGACGCCGCAAGATTCTGGCAGCCCTTCTTGGACGACAGGCTCCACGATAACTTCCTCGATATTCGGGTAGTACTTCTCCTCTATGAAGCCTTCCTCTGCGCGGATAAGTGACTGATTATCCTCCTCTTTCGTAGAGAAACTGTGGCCCTGATTCTGGCAAGTTAGTTTGCCCCAGCAAACCTCATCGATTAGATTGTCCTCATGAAAAAGCTGGAGTTTGCCCGCCGTGGATGCTAGGCCAGAACTACCAAAATTATATGCGTAAACCGTGCCCTGATAGTCTAGATATTGCGGGCTTTTCGCAAAGCCAAGAACTAGTCGCTTGGAGACTAAAGTTTGTCCCGGCTGGAAGGCTATTTTGCCAGATTCATTGCCGGAGCTATTATAGTAAACCAGAGAATATCCATCTAATAAAAACTCTTCTTCATCGCCGTGCGACAGTTCGATAAAATCATAATTCTGCGATGAGGAGTCATTCTTGTAGCCGGCATTGACGGCGGAAATTCAGAACGGAGCCGACTCCGCATAAGAGTGATTTCCCGCCCAAAGAGCGATAGTAAATATAGTAAAAATGATTGCTAATATTTTTCTCATGCGAGCATCTTACAAATTATTCAAAAAAGCAACAAGCGTAAGTGCAATATTTCCGTAAGCGTGATACACTTAAAACATGAGCGATTTACTCTGTATCGCTACGATTATCCTTGTGGGTATTGTTCAGGCTTCCCTGCAACTTAGCTTGGGCGGCCTAATTTTGCTATACCATGCCAGTATGGGCCACCACCGTCGCCGCAAGACGCGCTTTTTGGCGCGACACTACATTATTGGCGCCGCGGTGATTAGTTTCTTGATGGTTTGCACGATTGGGTTCTTAATTTCCACGATATTTAACGGTGCACTCAGGACAGAATATCTAGTAATTTGCGTTGGGGTATTCGTCGCAAGCGCCTTGATTATGTGGCTTTTCTATTACCGTCGCGGCAAAAGCACAGAATTGTGGCTACCGCGATCCTTCACTCGTTTTATTCAGAGGCGCGCAAAGGCTACGAATGACAATATCGAGGCCTTCTCACTTGGCTTGCTTAGTAGTTTTGCTGAAATGCCACTCAGTATTGCACTCTACTTTGTGGTTGCAAACTGCATCTTAAATCTTAGTGCGCAGTATCAGATTGCTGCCGTGCTTGGTTATACTCTACTTAGCGTGGTTCCGCTATTAATCCTAAAGTTACGCGTAAAGAGCGGCAAAAATGTCATCGAGGTTCAGCAGTGGCGCCTTCGCAACAAAGCATTTGCAAGAATTATTTCCGGTAGTGGCTTCTTGGTTCTTGCGGCATTCGTAACGGTTTATTGGATTTTCTAATGAAGAAAAAAATAACTTACGAATATTCATCTCGTGGCATACAACAGAACGTATTGCGTTACGCGCGTAGTCAGAATGTCCCAGAAAACTGGGCAAAACAAATTGCCGAGCGCGTTTCAAAAGCGACCGATGCTTGGGTTGCCGACAAGGACACGGTTACAGAGGAAGATTTAAGAAAAATTATCTATAACGAAATCAAGATTCTGGACCCCGATCTCGCTTTTGCTTATAAGAATCATGATAAAATAATATAAGATGAAGAACCGTTTTGATTACGATCTGGCAGTACTCGGGAGCGGGGACGCTGGAGGCGAAGCGGCATTAATTGCTGCTAAATCAGGGCTCAAAGTCGCCTTAATTGAATCTGGAAAATGGGGTGGCTCGAGCTTAAACTACTCAAATGTACCTTTTGGTGCGCTTTTTTATGCTACCCAGCAGTTCAAAAACGCATTAAACGGCGCAAAATTTGGTCTTTCTAGCACTGGCCTACGCTACAATTATCCAACCATAAACAACTGGAAAAATGTAGCGCTAAAACGTGCCAAAGCAAACAGCAAGAAGGACTTTGAGGAAGCCGGTATTTCCTGCCTTCATGGCCGAGGTCATTTGCTCTCCTCTACCGAAATTAGCGTAAACGAGCAAACTATCCGCGCGAAGAAAATCATCATCGCGACGGGTGCTTCGATGCTTGATACAGGCATTAAGATTCCAACCGACATTGAGTACTGGTTGCCAGAAAACGTACTCGAAATGATTCGCCCACCAAAGAGCATCTTTATCGTTGGCGCCGGTTCAACCGGTTGCGAGCTTGCGCAATTCTTTGCAACGCTCGGCACGGAAGTAATCATTGCCGATATCGCTGGACGCTTACTCCCACGCGAAGACGAGGAAGTTGGTCAGGTTCTAGACGAAATCTTCAATAAAGAAAAGATCAAGGTTCTTACACAGTCACGCGTAATTGCGCTCGAAAAGGACGCCACGAGCAAGAAGGTCATTTTCCTTCGTGGTGGTCAGGAAAAATCCATCCGCGTAGATCAGGTTTTGATGTGCACCGGAAATCAGCCAAACATCGATATTGGTCTAGAAAATGCTGGCGTAAAGTTCACCCAGCGCGGTATCGATGTCAACGAACATTGCCGCACAAACGTGAAGAATATTTATGCTGCTGGTGATGTGCTTGGCGGACATAGTTCTACCGAGAAAGCTCTCATCGAAGCACGCGCTGCTGCCGCCGATATCCTTGGCCGCGGCAAGAAAGCCGCAGTAGATTATCGCGGGATTATTCGCGTTACAAATATTTCCCCTGCAATTGCCGAGGTTGGCATCACGGAAGATGATTGTATTCGCCACGATTCGAAATACAACAAAGTTATTATCGCCCTCGATTCCGTCCAAAAAGCCAATACTTCAGATAACATGATGGGCTTTGTGAAATTGATTCTAGCAAAGAAAAGTAACAAGATTCTTGGCGGCACAATCATGGCACCACACGCTGGCCTTATCGCGCAAGAACTTGCAATAGCAATCCGCTACGAAATGACGACATACGAACTCGCAAGCGTTCCACATCTAGCAAATGACTGGAGCGAGTTAATCCGCGTCGCATGTGAACAAGCATAATAAAGAAAGGAATTTATGGATAATCAAAATATCAATCCGGTTCCGCCAGTACAGCCTACGCCAATGGCCGGCCCTGCGCCAGAACCAGTAACGCCAGCAGCAGCCCCGGCAGCACCTGCAGCCCCGGTTGCCCCAGCTCCAGCTCCGGCTCCGGCACCTATGGGCGCGCCAGCCACAGCAGCACCAATGGGCGCACCAGCCACAGCAGCACCAATGGGCGCACCGGCACCAGAAAAGAAAAAGAGTAAAGTTGGCTTAATTATCGGCATTGTGCTCGGTGTATTAGTATTAGGCGGCGCAATCTTTGGTATCATTGCCCTTCTAGGCAACGGCGGAGATACAGAAGACGAAAGCATCTATGATTCTAACGCATTCTTCCTTCGTGATGATAACGACCACTTTGCATTATTCAATGACGAGGGCGAGCGCATTACGGAATTTGAATTTTCTTATGCAAGCAGCATCATTGGCGGTACCGCATTAGTTCGTAAGGCCGATAATGACAAATCCGCCATCATCAACAGCGAAGGCAAGATTCTAGTTAATTACGATAAGTACCGCTACATCGAACGCCGTGGCGCCCTATACGTTGGTACGGATGATAACCTCAACGATCACCTACTAAATAGTAACGGTAAAGAACTCTACGTCCTCAAAGACAACAAGTTGCTGACTTATGATGATAGCTTTGCGGTTGTAGCAGATTCGAAAGGCTTCCAGGTTCTCAACTATCGCGGCAAGAACGTTTTGTCTATTACTGAAAACCTCGATAAAGATATTCACCTCAGCGGTGAGTATGACAACAGCTTCGTCGTTATCTCTCACGGTACAACCAATTATGTCATTAATTCTTTGACCGCTGAGGCTACCGCACAGTTCGAATCCAAGACGAATTTCGAAATCTATGGATACGACAAGGATGACGATATTCTACTTCTTCGTAGCGAAGATGGCGCAGGCGACAGCCGCGATTACAAGTTCATCGTTAAGGGTGAAGCCAAGGATCTTCCTGGTGGCTGCGAAAGCGTTGACTATTATAGCGTAAGTAAAGTTCTTTACTGTACAAAGGATAGCAAGCGCTACGTACTAAGTAGCGATCTGAAGGTCGGTATCGAGTATACTAACGGCCAGTTCATCGACGACAATACCTACGCACGTAACAAAGAAGATAATAAGAACTACGGCATCACCTTCTACAAGGATGGCTCCAAGGTTGCAGAAATTAGCTGCCGTTCATTCCTAAGCTCTGGTAAAGCAAACGGCGGTATTTACATCGCCTACACGCGTTATTCTTCCGATTGCCGCAAGGATGGCGTCGAATATAGCAAATATGAATATTACTCCGCCGAGGGCAAGAGATTGTTTGGCAGAGACTTCGATAGCGCCTACGCATTCTCCGTTGACGGTATTGCACGCGTAAGAGAAAAGGACTCTGATAGCTACACTCTTATCAATACAAAGGGCGAAAAGGTAGGTAGTAGCCACAAATACCTCTACGAAAATACTATTGGCGAATATACAGTCTATTACGGTTACGACAAGAGTGGTGATGCATATACCATTTACACTAATAAGGGTAAGGAGCTCGCAAAGACATCCACAGAGAGCCGCTCTTATCCTCACGGCAACGTCTTTAAAGATAAACTATACATCTTCGTTTCTACTGGCGAGGATGAATACAGTATCTTCCGCGCAGAGGATGGCCAAAAATTGGCAACCTCGGAAGAATATCCAACTCTTCGCGAACATTACATCATGACAGAAAATGGTAGTAAGGTTCAGTATTACACTTACGATGGTAAGAAGATTCACGAAAACAAAGGCGAATAGCTAGCCAAAAGCCCTCACAATGTGGGGGCTTTTTGATGGGATGGTTTCCGAGCAATAAAAAAAATAGCCTTTCGGCTTTTATAAAACTTGGTGGCGGGGGTTGGATTTGAACCAACGACCTTCTGGTTATGGGCCAGACGAGCTACCAGGCTGCTCTACCCCGCGACGATACTGTATATATTACATTTATCCGAATAAAAAGTCAAGCCACTCGGAAAAATTGCTGCGATAGCTCGAAGTTTCCTCTGTTGGTTTGATGTATTTCGTCTTGGCGTGTTCGGAATTCTGCGGCAAGATTACCATAGTTTCGCCGGGCTGCATTTTGCCGGATCGAATGCGCGCCATAAGTTCTTTGTATTCGTAGGTTTTGTAATATTCTTGTTCGAGTTTTAGAGTTTCGACTTCTAGTTGTAACTTTGCCTCTTCGAGTCGGTGTGCCTTGAGCTTCTCTTCTAGCGCCCAGTTGCGCGACATGGAATTGATTGCACCCCAAGTCCAGATGAGGCACAACACTAAGGCCGCAAAAAGCACGATATTATTGAGCGTCAAAATATCTTTCTTTGTATAATAGCGGACTCTGCGTAGCTGAGTTTTCACCTTCTCTAGCATAAGCTTATTATATCATTAAAAGTAAATCGTTTTTAGCCGTCCCCTGTTAGGGGTGTGATATACTTAAGTGCATGGGGGCATAGCTCAGTGGTTAGAGCAGTCGGCTCATAACCGATTGGTCCCTGGTTCAAGCCCAGGTGCCCCCACCA
>JAKSSY010000019.1 GCA_024402845.1 Candidatus Saccharimonadota bacterium
ATTAGTTTAAATATTGAGCTAGATAAGGCGGAATTAATTCGCATGACGAAGGTTGCTTCTTTGTTCGCACGTGAGAGTGGCGGATCGATTAATTGCGAAGCAAAGAAAGACGATGGCTTATTCTCAATTAGCGCGGTCGCTTCCGAGCTTGGCGAGAATACCGCATCGATGGAAGCAGATATAAAAGAAGATGGTAAAGTTGCGCTCAACTCGCGTTATTTATTGGATGCTTTAAATGCGACGGTTGAAGGAAAAATTACTTTTGGTATGAGTGGAAAACTTGCGCCAGTTGTAATTAGGAATATTAAGAGTCAAGATTATACGCATATTATTATGCCGCTTAAGAGCTAATGAATGTAATTAAAAAAGTTAGTCTGCGAAATTTCCGCTGCCATAATGAGTTTGAGTTGGATTGTGATCGACCGACTACGTTAATTATTGGCGAAAATGGCAGTGGAAAAACTTCAATTCTTGAAGCGATTTATTTAGCGCTACGTGGAAAAAGTTTTAAAGGTGTGGATAAAGAGATAATAAAACGTGACGCGGATTTTTATCGAGCGGAAATAGATTTGGCGGACGCGCAAAAGATTATTATTCGTTTTAATGGCAGTAAAAAAGAATTCGAAATAGACGGTAAAAAAAGTCTAAGGTTGCCAAAGAAAAATCGTTACCCTGTAGTTTTGTTTGAGCCAGATAATATTTATTTAATTAAGTCTTCCCCGTCGCGCAGACGTGATTATTTTGATGAACTTTTTAAACAAATAGATGATAGTTATGGTGTGGCGCTCTCGAAATATAATAAGGCATTAAAACAACGAAATGATTTATTGAAAAATGAAGATATATCCAAGGATGATTTGTTTTCTTGGAATGTAATGTGCGCAAATTATGGTGCTATTATTGCGCGAAAAAGAGTTGAATATTTATTCAGAATTAATGAAGATATAACGGATATTTATCGCGATATCGCGAAGAATAATGACGAATGTTCGATTAAATATTTGGGTGAAGTCTGTGATGAAAATAAATATCTAGAGATTCTTGAAACTAATTTTCAGAGGGATCTATATCTTGGCCATACAAGTTTTGGCGTGCACCGTGATGATTATGAATTTGTGTTTAATGATAAGAAAGCGGATGGATCTGCGTCGCGTGGCGAAATGCGTTGTATTATATTGGCGCTAAAATTTATCGAATCAAAAATACTCGAAAAAGAAACTGGGAAAATGCCGGTGGTATTACTTGATGATATCTTTTCTGAACTCGATGAAATGCGTCAAAAACATTTGATTAGTAATTTTAAGAAATACCAAATGATTATCACGAGTACAACTGTTCCGGTTGAAATGCGTGTGGATAAAGAACTTTAATTATTTAGCACGCCAGACGCGATAGTTACCGCGACCAAGACTATCGACGAGATTTACGCCGTTACTTAATTCGCCGGAGTGGTCACCGTAGGAAGCCTGGGCGGTCATAGCTTTGCCATCTTTTTCCACATACATCTTGATGTGGCCAGGTACCGTCAAGACGTCGCCAGGACGTAAGAATGACGTATCTCTTGGATCGGAATATTTTATTTCTTCCCATTTATCGGACTTTTCGAGATATGGAATCTGTGTGCTCGCCACGTGGCAGCATGCAAAATCTGGGTCGACGCCAGAATAGCGTGCGACAGTCGCAACGAAGACATCGCAGCTGGAGCCGCCTGGCATAATGCCATCAAGGCCAACTTGGATATATGCGCGTTTGTAATTGTCAGTAGGTGTCATAGTGCCGACGTGTGGGTCCCCGACTGGCCAGGCGAGGTCGAGTGCGGTTTGGTTGAGATCCATGTTCCCTGCGCCATTTGAGCTGCTACTACAGCCAGTAGTTGAGCCACCACCGCCAAGTACCTGGTAGATAATAAATGCACCATAATGTTGGTTGGCTGGATATTCAAGCGGACCATAATCATGTTTAATTTGGCCCCAAGTTGTCTTATTATAATTTGGATCGCGTTGACGGTCTGCGCGGTTCATGACATATGGTGAACCTTCACCATTATTTGCTTCGGTCTCACTAAAGCCGAGGTCGCGTGCTTGCTGAACGTATTTCCCCGCCTTGCCGTTGTATGTGAAGAAGAATAGCTTTACTTCGTCATCGTTTTTGAAGTCGGTTTCCTGCGTGATGCCGTGTAATTCTTCGAGCGCATCTTGGCCCATTTGGACAAAGAGATCGTCGTCTACTTCAATACCAGCTGGATATTGTTTGTTTATTACTTGAAAAATACCATTACTACACTGACCACCATTGCAAAGGCCATCATGCGACGTCGTGCGAGAGAGGCCGTTTTCGAGGTAATGGAGGGTCGCCATGATTTGCCACGGAACTTTTGTGCCTTGAACGATTTTTTCGTAGAGTGGTTTGTAGTTTGTAATCTTTGTGAGTTGGTCGTCGGTTAGAATTTGGTTACCTTCGTAATCTTTGTTGTCGCCGGAAAGATACTTACTGTTGGATGCGACGGTTCCGCTACCATTACTACCGCCACCACTAATAGTTTTGCCGTGGAATTGGTTGTAGTATTTTTGTGCGTCAGTAGCACGTTCCATATGTGCGGAGATTACTGGGTTTTGTGGAATTTCTACGTGTTCGAGGAAGAATTTTGCGGAGTCAAAAACGGAATTCTGGTTAAAAATACCAGAATAGCTTCCATGACTTTGGAGTTCGTCGTAAAGGAAGGTTAATTCTAGTGAATATAATTGGTTTGCGACGTCGTCGCCTACGGTTTGGATGAAGCGATCACCATTCATGCCGTAAATTGAGCCGTCTTTCTTGCTGTATTGGTCTGGGTTGTTAAAGTATTTTAGGAGATCTGGGGCTTTTTCTTTGACATAATTGTACATATTTATGCGGCGACCAAATGACCACTGAATTAGACCAAGGCCATAGGCGATTTCGGAATTTCCACCGAGGTTCATTGGCCAGTAGCGATTATATTGGCTACCTTCATGTTGCACTGGGTTAAACGAGTTACTCTCGTGCTGCATATTGCCCATAATACCGGCGGCTTGTTCGTCGGTAAAACCAAGTGAAGTAAGGCCGGACCAGACTTTTTCGGCAGCGGTTGAGCCTTTGATTACTGCGCGGCCCGCGGCACAGTTAGTATTTAGCGCTTCATAAATTACGTCGACGAGTAAATCACGTGCGGCATTATCGGCTGGATGGACGGTCATAGAGTCCATCGTTGCGTTTTCGGCGGCGGCTTTTGAGGCCCAATCGGCAACGATGATTTTATCGTTTGTATCGGCATTCTTTTTGAATAGCGCATTGTTTTGGTTGTAGCCCGCTTGGTATTGTGCGGCGGTAGCATAGTTGGTTACTAAAACAATTGTGCGTTGGCCGGCGAGAGCGAGGAGGTCATTAATGTCTTTTTGGGTGAGACCTGGCGCAGAGTTGTTTGAGCCGAGCTCGTAAATAATAGTGCCTTTTAGTTTCATTCCCTTTGCGACTTCTAGGCCCTGCCCCCAAGTGCGGCTTACTTTTGCGTCATAGTTATCGTCTGAAAGCTTATCGAATTTTGCTTTCATCTTCTCTTTTGTAGCCTCATCGGCAAGAATGGAGTCACCGATAACTGTGAGATCGGTGCCGTCATTTTTGGAACATTTTACTTCGGTATCGCATGAGCCGTTTGGGTTGTAATAATAAATGCCGTTGCGGTTGTAAAAATCGAGTGTTTGAGTGTCTGGCATATCGGCTGCAATTACTGGATGAGAAATCGTAATCGCCATAACAAAAACTAAAGTAAGACTTTTGAGAAATTTCTTTAGACGCTCTTTCATACGAGATAATTCCTTTTATCGATGAAGATATTATCTGTCTTTATGGTAATCGTGCTGTAATCTGGAATAATATTTTCTTCGAAGCTGATTTGTTCTGGCTCGGCTACTTCGACAAAGCTATAACGTTCAGAAGGATCGTAATTTGCGATTTCGGTGGAATAGCGGACGTATTCTTTGAGGAAGGCGATGTCATTTTTAGTCATACCAGAAATGCGCGCGAGGGTGCCTTCAAACGACATGTCTAGTGGATGTTCGGCTTCGTAGCGAGCTTCGTATGCGAGGATCGGGTTTGAATATGTTTTTACTTCAAGCTCGTTGAATAATGAGATTGATTTGTTTTTGTAATTTTTTAGATAATCTTCCCATGATACACCAGATGCAATCTTGTAGATTTTTGCATTTTTGCTCATGCCGTATGGTGCGGAAGTATTTTCGGAAGCTGGATCATGGAAGACGTCGATATTATAGTTACCAGAAACTCCACCGCTACCCGCGCCAGTGTCTGTGACGATGTAGAAATGTTTGTTTGCGGCGGAACCTTCGCCAGAATCGCTTGTTTCGATATAAATAACATCGCCGAGGGATAATTCTGGGTCGCTTTGGCTGATTGCGACTTGTCCATCAGCTAGGTTGCCGTTATTATATTTACTGCTTGCATTCCTGCCGGCATTGCCGCCGTTTTCGCTAGCTGCGGAACTATAGAAAGTTACAGTTGAGTGATTAGAAAGCGCTTGGCCCTTGTCGATTTTTTCGGAAGTAGAAACGGTCTTTTCATTGTTGCCAACTTCGTCTTCCATACTATCGAGGATGCGCATATCTTCGATGTAGCGTTGGTAATATTTAAATTCACTATCCCAACGTGGGTTGTCGTCTGAATTCATACAAGTTGAGCCGGTTGCCCATGGTTCGTTTGCAATGTCTTCTGCGGCATTTACGATATCTAGGAAGTCATTAATGTATGGGATATTGTTTACGACGATGCCGTAGTCGGTTTGGAGAGCGTTGAGGATATTTGCGTCTTTGACGCCCCATGGAGATTTGCGGTTTTTGCAGAAGTTAATGAATTTTGCGAGTTCGGAATTGTCCGCAATATCGCCGTTACTGTCAAGGTTACGAGAGATGACGGCTTGGTAAGTCGGGTCATCTGGCTTGATATCGATAGTTGAGAAATCGCTAGTAACAATTGGCAAATCATACATGTCACACATTGCGCCTGGCATATTGGTGCATTCTTGGTAATTGGAAGTGTACATTAATTCTTCGTCCGCAGCGGATGAAGCTGGGGTAAGTTTGCGGATTGCGTTTGCGGCGACGTTATTAAACGACGCGATTGAGCTAATGGCATTATTGGAATATGCCATGTAGGTAAACTTCGACAAGAGCGAACCCATAAAGGTATTTGCGCTGGTTGGATCGAGTGGACTGCGGTTGAGGCGGTCGATTTCTGCTTCCTGCGCAAGAGCTAATGTTGTATTACGGTTTTGTTGTTTGACGGCGTTTTTGTCGGAAGGCATTAATGCGCTACCTTCAGTTGCGAGCGAGAAGTTTGCGGAAGCGGCGCCTTGTGAGAATAATTCGCCAGCCGGGATGCCGGTGTAGGTTTCAAAAATATTGCTTGCGAAGATTTTTGCAACGTATGGGATGATAGCACTGACAATTGCAGCGACGATACCAGTGATAATAACTCCACCAACGGTTTTCATAATCATGCCAACTGCGAAGGTGGCAAGTTTTCCGCCTGGCACACCTGCGGATGCGAGTGAAACGATTGCGGATGCGGCCATTACGCCGGAACATGCCGTGGTTGTTAAGCCGGTACTGACAGCAATAGTAGTAGCGGCCTTTGTGATGTTTGAGAATGAATAAGGCTCAGTTTCGGAACGTGGAGAGAGTGTACTGCCCATGACTAACTTTGAGCCGGTGGATTCTAGCATTGAACCGGTAACATTTTTGGTCTTTTGGGTGCCGTCAGAATCAACATAATTCACTTCTGACGTATATTGCGAAGTCATAAAGTTGAGAGTTTCATTAATTGCGGCCTGATCGCCCTCCCCTGCCATAGTTTTACTGATTGGTTCCATGAAGCTGAGGAAGTATGCGATGGATTGGTAAATTTGGTAAGCGGAAACTGCGACGGCGGCAAGGTTTGCGATACGCAAAGCGGAACAAACCGGTACACCGACTGCAGAAACTTTTGATGCAATACCGTTTACCATTGAACGTGCTTTTGCCTCTGGGGCGTCGCCATCAATATTGTTTGTATTAATGTCTTCGCCGTTTTCGTGTTTGTATTCTTCTTGGGTTTCTTCGTCGACGCCGTGACTAATGGTATTAATTGAGCCATCTGAGCCGACGACATAGTCGGAGACGGTGGTTTTAAAGTTTTCTGTATCCAAGTCGTTGTCGCCAGTGGATTTGTATTGGTCAAAAATATCGCGCGTGGCGCCACGGTCACCATAATATTTCATCGAGACGTCATCGAAGAAGCCGGCTATACGGCCGCGCTTTGCCTCATAATATGACTCGCGGAAGTTTGCATTGCGAGCGAAAGTATCTTGGAAGCTATTGGCGTCAATAATTTCGCCGTCGTATTTTAGGACGGTAGATGAACCGAAAATTGCTTGGCCACTAACGAAATCGCCGTTGGAATTGAGGTGGCCAACTTCGATGCCGTTGTTCTTGAGGCGGCTTTGCATGTATGGAGTAAAAGTCGTGTATTTTTTGGTGAAATTACTAATTTTAATCTGACCACCACCATCGAGCATATAAGACATAAGGCGGGAGTTACGGAAATTATAGGAGCTGAATTGAACATCAGTTGCATTAGTGTAAAGCGCGGAAAGATGTGGACCAAGCATAGACTGTGCGCCGTAGAAAAATGCGCCACCGCCGAGTACTAAGCTGGCGACAATTGTGATTGGGGCCATACGCTTGAATAAACCACGTTTTTTACCCTGATTTCTGCGACCTTGGACGGAATTACGGAAGCTGTCGGAGGTTTGGTTACGCTCGGAAGCTTTTGCAGCTGTAGTGGCATCAGAAATAGAACTAGCGCCGCGCCTTGTCGTCTCGCGCGAGCTAACAGAACTTAGAGAGCTAACATTTTGTCTGTTGCTAGCGCTCTTCTCTGCCTCGGAAAGCTCTTGCCTAGCAATGTTTCCCGGGCGAATAGAAGCTTCTTCCATATTGTTATATGGATCATGCTTGCCGCGATAGCGGCGATCATTTGGTGTGGAGACCATAGATGTATATATTTTATAATATTTAAGTGAAAAATGCAAAAAATCCCCAAGATTTTTGGGGACTTTTGCAAGTAATGTATATACTATTATTATAGCACAGATATACTAAAAAGTCAATACTTCTCTATCTAGCGTTTTCTTTTGCGGCCGGATTTGTCGTAATGAGACTTTCCTCGGTTTCTGATGCGATAATTTGAATATGAACGTGGTTTTGACCGGCAAAGAATAGACCCTGGCCGACTGGGAAGTTACTGAGACGTTTGCGTTCCTCATCGGTGAGTTTGAAGACGTCGGAAAGGACATCGACGGCGGATGAGGACTGCTTGAGCAAGAGCTGCATGGAAGAGTTTGCCACGATAGCACGACCCATCTTCGACGACATGAAGTCTTCAACGTCCTGAGTAATGGTTGTAAGACCAAGATAATACTTACGAGCGCGCTTAGCGAGACTGAAGAGGAAGTTTGCGGAATCTTCGTACTTCATGAGCTGCCAGGCCTCATCTACGAGGAGGAGACGTTTCTTCTGATCGGCGCGAGTAATATTCCAAATATGCGATAGAACGATATACATAGCGACTGGACGGAGCTCGTCTTCGAGGTCGCGAATGTTGAAGACAACCATCTGGTTGTTGATATCGATGTTGGATTGCTGCGAGAAGATGCCGGCGAAGGTACCAGTTGTATACTTGCGTAAGCGCTGTGCGAGGCTTGGACCAGTTCCACCCATATGAAGCAAAGTATCAAACAAGTTGATAATGGTTGGTGGAGTTGAAGTATGCGTGAGGGGGTCATTTGTAATACCGGCACGCGCATAAGTATCAATTAATGCCTGGTCGAGATCAGCTTCCTCGTTCGGCGAAAGGACTGCCCCGCCACCGGCTGCACTACCGAGCATCAAGCGGAAGAGGCCGTGGAGTGTAACGAGGTTGGAACGAAGCGCATCATTAGCATCTTCGGAATCGACGACTTTTGGAAGATCGAATGGGTTGATGCGGACATCGGAGTTAAGACTGAGGCGAATGTATGCACCACCTACGGCGTCGCAGAGCTTTTGGTACTCGTTTTCTGGGTCGATAATAAGAACTTCGGTGCCGACCATCATGGAGCGAAGAGCTTCGAGCTTTACGGTGAAAGATTTACCTGCACCAGACTTCGCGAAGACGACCATGTTGGCGTTCTCTAGCGAGAAGCGGTCGAAGATGACGAGACCGTTGTTATGCATGTTGATGCCGTAAAGAATACCCTTTTCCTGAGTAAGGTCTGCGGATGTGAATGGGAAGCTGGTAGAGATAGCGCCGGTGTTCATGTTGCGGCGAATCTGAAGTTGGTCAGTACATTGAGGCATAGTACTATTCATGCCCTGCTCTTGCTGAGAGGAGGCTACCTTACTGAAGACCATTTGCTGACCAAAGATGGTCTCGATCTTGTGTTGGACAAACTGGAGCTCGTCGAGAGAATCGGCATAAATTGTGACATAGAGGCCGTAGCGGAAGAATTTTTCTGCGCCGACCTGGAGCTGATCGCGAAGTTCCTCAGCATCGGAGATAGCAGCTTCGAGCTCTGGGTCACGAACTTTGCCTTTTTCACTGTTGATATTGGCGCTAGCTTCGAGCTGAGTAACCTTCTTTTGGAGGTTCTTCATAATAACACCAGTATCGACTGGATAGATATACATTGAGATATCGATAACTTCGTCGATATTAATGATAGAGCTTAGCCAACCAGTATAAAGTGAGCGCGGATAGCCGTAAACATAGATAGTGCGACCGTATTTAGTGCCGAGGCGGAAATAATCCGAGTGAATTTCGATAGAAGATGGCGAAATAAGATCACGGAGGGTGGTAATACCGGTTTCAAAGGCTTTTTGAATTTCAACTTCTTCTTGAAGCTGAGCTTGTGCAGCAATATCAGCGGCGCTGAGCTGTGGTTGTTTCTTTGCCATTATTTTTTCTCCTCCTCAGATTTGTCGCCCTTTTTAACGTATAGGTGGGCTAGCTTATTGAAGTCGCCAAGTGGCTCGCGTACTGCTGTGTCTGGGTTGTTGAAGTTGTAGTAGAGCTGACCTAGTTCCTTAGTGTTTAAGCGAACGGAATGAATGCCAATTGCGAAGAGACCAGAAATGACAGCTTCGACGCGGTTGTTAATTTCTGTAACAGCCTTGTCGTAAGTGGCGCGGTCGATACGGCTAATCTGTGGTGCTTTATTTTTACTGAAGGTCTTGAAGAAGTTCTTAGTTTGTTCGACGGCTTTCTCTGCTTCAGGGGAGGTGTAATATGGAATCGAGATAAAGAAGGACTTATCCATAATGTTTGCTTCCTGGGATAGAACGTCGATGAAGTTGATATAGTCATCCATAAGGATGCCGAGAAGCATGTTGTCGTTGTTGCGGCGGAGTTCCGAGAGGCGTTCGATGTATGGGCCAATATCGACACGCTGGGAGCGGATTAAGATTTGTACTGTGAAGTTTAAGGAGTTCAAGAAGTTTTGATAGGAGTATTCTACGGCCTCGCGCTCGGTTTCGGACATGAGGTCGAAGTTGATGGATTTACATGCGACGACAGCACGGAATGAACCGTCTTTCATGATTACCATAGAATCGCGAAGCTCGGAAATAAGAAGCGTGGCCTGCGTGGAATTTGGATTTTCCTTTGCTGGCATAGCTGCTGCGGTAGGTTGTTGTGGCTGGCTAGCGATTGCTTGTGGTTGACCCATTGCTGGCTGGCCCATAATTGGCTGTTGTGCTCCGCCCATCATCTGTGGAGCTTGGCCTTGGAATTGTTGATTTGGTTGCACGGTTACTCCTTAATGTAATGATATATAAACTTCATTATCTTGTTTTTCATTGATACGTTTTGCCTGTTGGGCAATTGTCTCAATCGAGAAATCGGAATTATTAGCTAGATCAATAATATCTTGACTTGGGGTAGTTGGATTAGATTGTTGCTCGATGCGACCGGATTGTGAATCGTCATCATGGAGATGTGCGGCGATATCTGCTGGGATATATTCGGTCTTTGGGGCCTCTTCTTCGGCGATTTGCTTTACTACTTCTTCTGGGGTTGGGAGATCCGGTTTAATAATGCTTGAGTTATCGGATATAGACTCATCATCTAGCGGATTAGTTGAAGTTGGTAGAGAATCTTCGATTTGTTCTGGCTCGGACTGCTGTGGCTGCATAGCCTCTGTGACGAATTCTGGTGGGGGTGTTTGCGCAATAGGCTGCGACTGCATTGGTTGCTGGTATTGAGGCAATGGAGTAACTGGCGCTACAGGAACAACTGGTTCTGCAGAGGCATAATTCGGATATTGAGGCTGCTGCGGCATTGGCTGTTGGAATTGTGGCTGTGGTTGTGGTTGACCATTGTGGGCAACAATGGAAGCGCCTTGGAATTGATTGTTGTTTGCAATGGCATTGCGCATCTGATTGACGAGCTCGTTGTGGCGCGTATCAGATGTTTGTTGGAAATTTTGTTGGCTGAAGGCGGTATTTTGTGCCTCAAAGATATCCTTTGTGGCGTTTGCTTCTGCGAGAACGTCTTCCCTAACGCCATTGCTAGATGCGCCTTTGATTGCGTAGCCTTCCGTATCGACAATATCTGCAAGGAAGGATAGACGATGCATAGCTTCGTCTTGGTTTAAGTCCTTGAGGTG
>JAKSSY010000002.1 GCA_024402845.1 Candidatus Saccharimonadota bacterium
CCGGTTTGTGCGCGGTCGGTATAAGTAACATAACTAGAGTCGATACCTTCATCGTCTAGAGAATTAGTAATAGCAGTGCCAGCTGGGTCGTTTGCGATACAGCCCATGAAAATAGATTCGTGGCCATTGCGAGCAAAAGTGGTAGCAGCGTTCGTGGCGCCTCCGCCAACACTAAATTGGATTTTATCGATATCCACCTTGGTGCCAAGCTCTAACTGATTGAAGAAGCCGCGAGAGTTTGTGCCAAAATCGTCGTGATCGACAAGATAGACATCCTGAAGGGCAGCGCCGATGCTTACGATGCGAGCCATTAGATAATGTCCTCCTTTTCAGTTTCGGCATTTAGTGCGGCGAAGACCTTTTCTGGGTCGTCGGCTTTTGCGATAGTGCTACCGACATTGATGACAGTGACGCCGGCGTGAGTAATAAGTTTAGTGTTTTCGAGATTTGCACCACCATCCCAACCGATTTCGATACCTTTATGGATTTCATCGATGAGGGCGGCTTTTTCGGCAAGAAGTAAATTGGCAGTGCCACCATATTCGCCAAGGTTTCCGGAGAAGATTAGTGCATGATCGGCTGCCTTGAGAATGGTTTTGATGGAGCCAGGGTAGACGCCTTTTACGATGGCGACACCGACGCGCATGCCATTTTGCTTGAGTGTGTCGAAAATAGGCAGCAAATCTTCGCGTGCTTCTGCGTGGAAAATCACAAGGTTTGGATGGAGTTTTAGAAGGTCAGGGATGTGCTTTGAAGGCTCGGCTGTCATCATGTGGATGTCGACAGTCCAACCTTTTGGCCACCAAACCGCCGACTCGTGAAGAGTCGTATTGCTCGTAAGAGTGCCATCCGAAATATCGATATGTACGCGTTTTGCAAACGGGTAATATTTCTTGATGATTTCCTTATATTCGGTAGGATTAGCGCTTAGAATGCTTGGTGCGATTGTTGTAATTGCCATTTTAATCCTCGTCTAATTTGCGGCAACGGCGTTTATATTTTTCTTCGTCGATAGGTTTTGTATCCATAAATGCGTTGATGATTTCGGCATAATTATGGGTATTTTCATCGGCAGAGATACAGAGCACGTTGGCATTGTTGTGCCCGCGGGCCTCCATAGCCTCGATGGCGGAGTCGCAGATTGCGGCACGGACGCCTTTGTAGCGATTTGCCTGCATGGCCATTCCTTGTCCGGAGCCGCAGAGGAGAATGCCGAAGTCGTTTTCGTCGGAGTTTGAAGTGATGGCGATAGCGACTTTCTTGGCATAGTCATTGTAGTCGTCCTCGGCGTCGTAATTGACAGCACCAAAATCCGTAAATGGAATCTGGCGGCCTTGAAGCCAGGATATGATTTCATCTTTGAGTTGGTAGCCGCGATGATCGGCGCCGAGGTAGACGTGCATATTTTAGAATTGACCTTCCTGCTGTGGTGCAGCTTCTGGAGCTGGAGCTTCTTGAATCATCTTGCCGAGATCAACGGTGAGCTCTACGAGACGGTTGCTGTAGCCCCATTCGTTGTCATACCAAGCAACAACCTTGATGAGGTTGCCACCGATAACATCGGTAAGCTTGAGGTCGACAATGGTGGAGTGGGAGTTGCCACGATAATCGATAGATACGAGTTCTTCTTCGGTAGCATCGAGGATACCCTGATAGTAAGGGTCTTGAGCGGCTTTCTTGAAGAGTTCGTTGATTTCTTCTACGGAAGTATCGCGCTTTGTGACGGCAGTAATATCAGAAAGGGATACTACTGGGGTTGGGACGCGTACGGAAAGACCATTGAATTTGCCCTTGAGGGTAGGAATAGTAAGAGCGGCAGCCTTGCTTGCGCCGGTAGTCGTAGGAACGATGTTTTCGGCAGCGGAGCGAGCTTCGCGGATGTCCTTTGCTGGAGCATCTTGGAGCTTTTGGCTAGCAGTGTAGCTGTGGACGGTAGTCATCATGGCTTTTTCGATACCAATGTTGTCTTCGAGGACTTTCATGACTGGTGCAATACAGTTAGTAGTACAGGAAGCATTGGAGATGATTTCGTCGTCGTAACTTACCTGATCTTCGTTTACACCGAGAACGATGGTCTTTGCGCCTTCGCCCTTAGCTGGAGCAGAGATAACAACTCTCTTTGCACCGGCGTCGATATGCGCATGTGCTGCTGCTGGGTCAGTAAAGAAGCCAGTAGATTCAATAACTACGTCGACATTAAGGTCGCGCCATGGGAGATTGGCTGGATCCTTTTCTGCGAAGACGCGGATATGCTTGCCGTTGACGATAATGCCCTGATCGTCGGAGCTTACATCGGCAGAGTAGATGCCATAGTTGGAATCGTATTTAAGAAGATGCGCGAGCGTCTTTGCGTCCGTAAGGTCGTTGATAGCGACGATTTCTGTATCGTTGCGATCAAAAGCAATCTTGAATGCATTGCGACCGATGCGACCAAAGCCGTTAATAGCAATTCTTACCATTTAGTTTTTTCTCCTAATAATTATTAGATGGTACTTATGCTTATTATAGCATATGGGTTGTGTTATGATAATGGAAAGGCCTCGGTTTTGGGGCACAAAAATTGAAAGGAGTGAAATGGCAGATTTTAACCAAGTATTAGAGCCTGGAGACTACAAAAACGGTGAGATTAATGTAGTTATCGAAATTCCAACTGGTAGCAATCATAAGATTGAATGGGACCGCAAGCGCGCTTGCTTTATGCTCGATCGTATTGAGCCTATGGCATTTGCAAAACCTTGCAACTACGGTTTTATTCCACAGACCCTAGATGAAGATGGCGATGAGCTCGACGTTCTCGTTATTACTGATCAGCCACTTACGACTGGCATTTACGTCAAGGCACGTATACTCGGCGTGATGAAGTTCGTTGATGATGGTGAGGTAGACGATAAGATTATCGCCGTCGTTGACGATGACCGCAACAATGGTGACGCCATCAAGACGCTTGAAGATATTCCAAAACGCACAATCGAACAGCTCGAATTCCACTTCAACCACTATAAGGATCTTAAGAAGCCTGGCACAACTCAGGTAAAAGGTTTCTTTGGTCTCGAAGAGGCGCAGAAGGTTATCGAAGACGCAATCAGGCGCTTCTAATTAACTGATAGAGAAGAAAAAAGCCCCGAACTTTGATTCGGGGCTTTTTGTGGATGCTTATAAAAAATGTGTTCAGTTTTTGACGGAATATAATTACGCTTGTGGTATCATGAAAGTAAGATAAAAACTAAGGAGGATTCCAAATGGGTTTTTTGAAAGGCGCATGGGATGCTGCAAAGGGTAGCTTAGGTGCTGGCTTTGCAAACCAATGGCTTGAATATATGACCGTGCCACAAGGCTTTGATGGCCAGGCTCTAGTTGGTCGCGCTGCGCCAATGAAAAAAGAAGGTAGCGCAAATAACGATGGTCAAGAAGATGCTTTCATCATTTCCGATGGTAGTAGATTTGAGGTTCCAGAAAATACCGCTTTAGTATTAGTAGAGAACGGTGGCATCACTGCTGTTATTGCAGAACCAGGTCGCTATACCTACACTACACAAGATATTCCAGAAGCTAAGAGCTTCTTTGTAGGTGATGGCTTCTTTGCCTCTACCTTTGGTCAGAGTATTGAACAGTTCAAGTTTGGTGGCCAGCCAAGCAATAAGCAGTTGGCTTTCTATGTAAACCTTCGCCCAATCGCAGGCTTGCAGTACGGTACTCGTACTCCAGCTGTATACGATGATGCTAAATATGGTGGCATTCAGATGGCCGTAGTAAGCCATGGTACTTACACCGTCAAGATTGTAGATCCAATCCTATTCATGAAGAATGCGATTGCTCCAGATTTCTTAACTGGTACAACTGGTAAGACGATTTTCAGCCTAGCTGATGCTGGTAAAGATGGTGGCTCATTTGAAGACTCTCTATTTAATGGCTTCATTGGCTCTTTGAGTACCGCTTTGTCTAAGTTCTGTGCTGGCGGTAAGTCCATTCCTGATATTCAAGCTGGCGTCGAAGACTTCGCTGCTGATGTAGATGAAGCTGTCGAGCAGAAGCACCATTGGGGTACGCTCTATGGTCTTTCCGTTATCGATATTCAACCTGCTGTAATTGAGTGGGATGAAGAATCTCAGAAGACCGTTGACGAATTCCGCAAGACCGCAATGCAGGGTCAAGCTCAGGCTGCTGCCATGGGTGCAATTGGTCAAGCTATGGCACAAAATGGTGGTGCCGTTGGTGCTGCTTACTCGCAGGCAACAATCGCACAGGGCTTCAAGGCTGCTGGCGAAAACCAGAGTGCCGGTGGTGGCGCAACTGGTATGTTTGGCGTCGGTATGGCACTCAACCAAATGGGCGGTGTCGGTGGTCTAGTCACGCCTGTTGGTGGTGGCGCCGCTGCTCCTGCCGCACCTGCTGCTACACCGGCTCCGGCCGCTCCTGCTGCTGAAACTCCAGCCGCACCAGCTCCTGAAGCTCTAGCAACTCCGGAGACCCCAGAGGCTCCAGCTGCTGAGACTCCAGAAACACCAGAAACTCCAGCTGCACAATAATTGAGGGGAATTGGATCCTAATGGCCAAAAAGCTAAAGGATGGCATACATCGCTGCCCGCATTGCGGGTCCAGCGATGTATCGCTGGATGCGAAAGAAGGAAAACTTAAGTGTGCATACTGTAAGACGCTTTTTGAGGCAAAAAGTGCAAACGAGGCTGGCGGCGTCAAAGGTATGTATGGCGAAACGCGTGGGGAGGGGGCGAATGATATTATCCCAGGCGACGATATTGTAAAAACATTTAAGTGCTCAGCTTGTGGCGCAGAGGTCGTTATAAATACGAATGAGGCAACAGATGCAATGTGTCACTGGTGCCGTCATATTTTTACCGTCAATGAAACCGTATCTAATGGTGCAGTGCCGGATTTAGTTCTACCGTTTAAGATTTCGAAAGAGGAAGCGTTAGAGAAAGCCCGGGAATGCATCAAGCAACGAACTGAAAAAATCGATGACGGATTCGTAAAAGCTCTCGAAGAGCGTGGGATGGATGGCGTCTATTTTCCGTATTTTATTGTAGATGTGAACGCGCGCATGGAGATGAAGGGGAAGGCTGAGATAAACCTCGAGCCGAATAAGGATCATTCGCCTTGGTCAGTTGATTTATACGACATTGAGCGTAATTTTACGATTTTGGTGGATGATCTTACGGTTGAATCTTCTTCGGCGCGCTTGAACCAGGATACTTACGTTAATTCGAATAATATTATTAATGCAATTTTGCCGTTTGATACAGAAAATGCAGTTGCTTGGGATGCGAATTATTTGCGCGGTTTTTCGAG
This sequence comes from Candidatus Saccharimonadota bacterium, assembly GCA_024402845.1. GTDB lineage: Bacteria > Patescibacteriota > Saccharimonadia > Saccharimonadales > Saccharimonadaceae > UBA2834. The sequence continues at coordinate 5,305 of JAKSSY010000002.1, forward strand.
TGAAAAACGCTCGGTAAATGTTAATGATTTGAAGGAAATTGTAGCTTTACAGACTGGGGACATTGCCCGCCGTAAAGCAAAAGAAACTACGGCACAGTATGACCGCGGTGTCTGCTGGATAAAAGAGCATCTTGGTATTAAGGGGACGAAATGGAAGGCGGCATATCTTCCGGTATGGCTGTTTAGCTTTCGTCGCGAAGCGAATATTGATGCAAGAATCTATTATATTGCCGTAAATGCGCGAACTGGTGAAACGGTGGGATGTTTGCCGACGATTATCGGCGGATTGCCATCGGTAAAGTCTTCGCCGGAGGTAAAGACGTCTGAAGCGAATATGAAGAGACGCTCAGCGACACCGATAGTTGTGTTTGGCGTAATGATGCTTTTGGCGTTGATTTTGCCATTCCCAATTATTAGCGTACTGTTCTTCTTTATATCATTGATTGGTTTACCAATAACGTTGCTGAATTATATCACCGGTAAGGATAAGCCTCCGCGCGGGACTGGATTGGCGACTAGGGCGACAACGCATTACGTAAACACGGAGCCAGTATCGCGCCATCATCACGAAAATGAAACGCGTGCAAAAATTGAGAATGAGCATGCGAGTGACATAAAGATTTCCAATACAAGATCTTATAGCAGGGAAGTTTACGGCAGAAATGAGAATCGCGTAATCGGCTCGTTGTCTACTGGGCGTAGTGAAATGCTCGACGTCGAACGTAGCAGGTTCCAGAATGGCCGGAGTTATACCCATGCCGCACAGGGGCGCTCAACGCGCAGCGTGGGGAGCTCGTCTAATGGGTCGCAGATAATAGGTTTTATTATCTTTATTATCTTTATATTTATACTATTATCATTGATTGCTGATGGTGGTAGCGGTAGTGGCGGTTCTAGTGGTTCGAGTTGGGATTATGATTCTGGCTCTAGCTGGGATTCTGGATCGAGTTGGGATTCTGGGTCTAGCTGGGACTCTGGGTCCAGCTGGGATTCTGGGTCCAGCTGGGACTCTGGCGGCTTTGATTATAGTTACGATTATTAAAGGGAGGATTTATGGCAATCAAGAATGATAAGAATGGTGCAAACCGTTGTCCAAATTGTGGCGCAACTGATGTCACATTAAATCCTTCTACTGGCAAGTTGAGGTGTAATTTTTGCCGCACGGTTTTTGACGATACGAGCGCGAATGCGAATGGTGGCGTAGATAGTCTAACTAGTGATATTGTGAGTGATGGTGCTACGAATATTATTCCTGGCGAAGATTTAATTTTAACGCTAAAATGTCCGTCTTGTGGTGCAGAGGTTGTCATTAATACTGAGGAAGTTACGAGTGCGCGTTGCCACTGGTGTCGTCATGTATTATCCGTGAATGAAAAAATGCCAAATGGTGCGGTGCCGGATCTTGTATTGCCATTTAAGACTGAAAAATCTGCTGCGGAGGCAAAGATTCGCGAGTTCGTAAATGAACGCCAATTCTTTGCGCACCCGAAATTTAAGGCAGAATTTAAGACTGATAATATTTCTGGCGTATATCTGCCGTATATGATTGTTGACGTGAACGCGTCGGCTTCGATGACGGGTGAGGCGGAGCACTTGGTGCGACGATATACGGTTGGATCTGGCAATACTCGTAAGACTTTGTATGATGCGGATGCATACGACGTGACACGCGATTTTGATTTGTTGATAGATGATTTGACGGTTGAAGCGTCGAGCGATAAGTTGAACCAGGATTTGAAGAGCAATACTAATAACGTCATTAATGCAATTATGCCGTTCGATACAGAGAACTGCGTCAGTTGGAATCCGGCTTATCTTCGTGGCTTTTCGAGTGAAAAACGTGATACAAATATTGATGCGTTAAAGCCAGTTGTGCAAACTCAGGCTAGCGATGTGGCGAGATATCGCGTAAAAGAGAGTATGACTTTTTATGATCGCGGTGCACGCTGGACAAAAGAAGATGTGAAGATTAAAGGTACGAGCTGGAAAGCGGCCTATCTTCCAGTGTGGCTATATAGCTATTACCAAGAGGATAAAAAACTATTACATTATGTTGCAGTGAATGCTCGTACGGGCGAGACGATGGGTAGCGTACCAATCAATAAATCCAAGCTGATGGCTTTCTCGGTTTTGCTGGAGATTGTTGGCATTATTGCTGGCTATGCCTGGATACGAATTTGTTTTAGTGCCGATAGCGACAACGATGCCTGGATTATGGGCTTGGCTGGTTTGACGCCTGGGTTCATCTTCTACTGGTTAAAGATGAGTAAATACCGTAATATGGATAAGCGCCACAAGCATGAGGCTGATACGAAATCTGACGTTAAGAACTTGAAAAAATCCGATGTGTTCCACGAGCATCGTAAAGGTCTTTCCGCGTCTAGGATTAAAGGCCAGAATGATAGTGAGATTCGTGGCGTGATTGCAAGAAATGGCAATGAAATGATGGGCGAAAAGATGGCTAATTATTTAGGCATTGATCGCATGATCAATACGAAGCCAGAAGATAAACCGATTGGACAAAAAGATGACGGAAAGCAAAAGTAAAAACGTAGGAAAAATATTGAAATGTCCGTATTGTGGAAGCTCTGATGTTTCTTTTGATGTGACGATTGGCAAGCTAAAATGCCAACATTGCAAGAGCGAGATTGAGCCCGAATTAGTACAGGATGATGAGAATCCGGCTTTCCTTAAGGGGAAGATTGTCGGTAGTGGTGCGGAGAAAATCATCGACAGTAATTCGATGATTACAATGAAGTGTACATCTTGCGGGGCGGCGATTACTCTTAATACAGACGAAGCGATGAGCGCACGTTGTCCATGGTGTAGGCATACGCTGTCGATTAATGATAAGTTGCCAAATGGTGCCGTGCCGGATATGATTTTGCCGTTTAGAGTTACGCGCGAATATGCGTTTGCTGAGATGGCTGGATACATGAAAGAGCATAAGAGTCTAGCGAAGAAACAATTCGTGAATGATTTTAGGCCAGAAAATTTGATGGGCGTATTTTTACCATACATGGTGGTAGATATGAATGTGAGCGCCGAAATGTCTGGCGAGGGCGAACATCAAACGCGTAGATATACGGTTGGTTCTGGCGATAATGAGGAAACGCGCTATGATGCCGATTTGTATAGTGTCCACCGTAAGTTTGACTTAATTATTGATGACTTAACGATTGAAGCTTCCTCAGATAAATTGAATCAGAACGCTTTGATAAATACGAATAATATTGTTAATGCAATTATGCCGTTTGATACGCAAAATGCTGTGAAATGGGACGCACGTTTGGTGAAAGGGTATGCCTGTGAGAAACGCGACGTAAACATTAATGATTTGGATAAGAAAGTAAAGCTGCAAGTCGAAGACATTATGCGTTACCAGATGCAAGATTCGATTAGCTTGTTTGATCGTGGCGTGCGTTGGGATAAAATGCGCCTCGAACAAAAAGGCGTGAAGTGGAAGACGGCGTATATGCCGGTCTGGCTTTATTGCTATCTCGATAAGAAGAGTAATGGCGAAGGCATTTTGCACTATATCGCAGTAAATGCGCGTACGGGCGAAATGGTCGGTAGTTCTCCAGTGGACGTAAAGAGAGTTTTGTCGATAATTTTCATTGTTCCACTGATATGTTTGGTGGTCGGCCACCTAGTTGACGCTTTTAGAATTTTCCTGAATAGTCATACGGATATATATACAGCTCCTGGTGAACCTGGTTTGATTGCGTTTGGTATTGGTTTTATGTGGATGCTGATTACGGGAATTGGGCTTGGCGTTACGGCGTTTGGCTATCGTAATAAACGAGCGCGCCATCTGCACGAGAAGGAGACGAGTGCGGCAATTAATAATCTTGAAGTTGACGATGTATTTAAAGAAGATCGACGTGGTCTTCGCAACTCGCAGATGACTAGTAGAAATGATAACCGCATCCGCGGAATTCAGCAGCAAAATGCCGGCATGTTTGTTTCGAATAAAATTGCGCCTGGAGATTCGCCGAAATATAAGGCGGTTAGACAATCTGTTGTCGCGCCTCAAAAGACAGTGAGTAATAATTCTGATACGGCGAAAGCCGTTGTGGTTGCCGCTTTTGTCGTTGTATGGATTTTAGTGATCTTCGCAATGATTGCTTCGACAATGTTATCACTGCTATTCTAATCTGTTATACTAAAGGGCATGAAGCTACATAATACCCTGACGAGGAAAGTCGAAGAATTTACTCCTATCAATGATAAAAGAGTAAAGATTTATACCTGTGGTCCAACAGTGTATAGCTTTGCGCACATTGGCAACTTCACTTGCTACGTTTACTGGGATTTATTAGTTAGGACTCTTCAGCTTGAGGGCTGGCCGGTTGATCGCGTTTTGAATATTACGGATGTTGGGCACTTGACGTCCGATGCCGATGACGGCGAAGACAAGATGGAAAAAGGCGCAAAACGCGAAGGCAAGACTGTTTGGGAAGTTGCCGAGATGTATATGGGCGACTTTCTGGAGAATTTTCATGCACTAAACATGGTTGAGCCGACTGACATTTGTCGTGCGACGGATTTTATTAAGGAGGACACTCAACTTGTTGATGCGCTATATGAAAAAGGCTATCTATACGACACGACAGATGGTTTGTATTTTGATACCTCAAAGTTTCCTAAGTATGCAGACTTTGCGCGCTTGGATTTGGAGCATCTGAAAGCTGGTGCGCGTATTGAATTTAGTGACGAAAAGCGCAATCCTTCGGACTTTGCAGTTTGGAAATGGATCCGTGACGGGGAGGATCACGCGATGCAGTGGGAATATCGTGGCAGGATGGGATATCCTGGATGGCATCTAGAGTGCTCGACGATTATTCACGAAAAACTTGGCGAGCCGATTGATATTCACTGCGGTGGCATTGATCATATTCCGGTACATCACACGAATGAGATTGCGCAGACTGAATGTGCATACGGTGAGAAAATGGCAAACTTCTGGTTGCATAATAATTTTATTACGATTGAAGGACAAAAGATCTCCAAGTCGCTAGGGAATGTTTATATGTTCTCCGATTTAAAAGAAAAAGGATACTCACATATGGATTACAAAATGTGGGTATTGCAGGGGCATTTTCAGAGCGAAAGGAATTTCTCATTTGAGGATATTGCGGCCGCGAAACAGCGTCTGTTGAATTACCGTAATTTTGCGGCATTGCGTTGGCAAAAAGAAGCTACTGACATGTCGGAAGTGTGCAAAGCAATGATGATGCAGTTGGAGAATAATTTGAACTCTGCCGGCGCACTGGCAGAATTGGATAAATCTATGTCAACAAACGTTCCGGATGAAGAATTTGTAAAGTTTTTGGATGATGCGTTTGGCCTAAAAATTGCTGAGAGTACGCCAGATATTTCTGATGAATTGAAGACAAAAATCGAAAAACGCTTTAAGGCAAAGAAAGAAAAAGATTTTGCGACGGCCGATGCGTTGCGTGATGAAATTTCCGACGAGGGGATTGCATTGCTGGACGGAGCTGATGGGTCAATTTGGCAATATGCTGAATAAAAAAATATCTCCCGACTGGGAGATATTTTTTTGTTGGTTATTTTGTTGCGATAAGTTTTTTGTCGTCGACTTTTTTCTTCGGTGGTTCGATATTGCTACCGTTAATTTTGCCGTCGTCCATGAGGTCTGCGCCGTATTCTTCGATGAGGACTTTGATACAGCCAGCGATCGGAATTGAAATGATTGCGCCGACTAGGCCGAAAGTATAAACACCAATTGTGACGGCGGATAGAATCACGAGAGCGGGTAAGTTCATGCCTTTGCCTTGGATTTTTGGCGAGATAATATTGGATTCGATTTGGAGATAAATAATTGCATAGATAATAAAGACGATGCCGGCCCACATGACATTAAAACCGAGTAGCAGCGCGACAATCGCGCCACCGATGAAGCTACCAAACATCGGAATTAAGCAGAATACACCAGTAATTAAGCCGAATGGGAAGGCTAGGCCTGGCGCAATCCCAAAGATTAGGCAGATGATAAAGACGGAGATAGTGGTGCAGGCTGCGTTAATTAATGCAACGGTGACCGCGCTGGAAACGTATGTGGATACTGTCTCTGCAAGGCGACTAACAACACGTTGGGCGCGCTTGGTATTTTTGGTTTTATTAAAGACATTCCAGAATTTTTTGACCAGCGCTGGGCCTTCGGTGAGCATGAAAAAGGCGAGCACTAAGGCTAGGATTACTACCGCAAAGAAGCTGCCGATTGAGCTGATTGAATTGCTGAGTACTGTGCCAAAATCGCCGACCATGTTTTTGGAAAAACTTTCGACGATTTGATTAATCTGGTCTTGCAAGTTTGCAATGCCGAGATTGTTGCCAATTTTGTTAATAAGGCCGATATTGCCAGTGGCATCATCGACGAGGGATGGAAGACTGCTGAAGAATTTGATTGATTCATTGGCGACGGTCGGAATGACGATGCTTGCGAAGGCAATAATAAAACCAACTACGAGAATGTAGGAAATTGCAATAGAAAAACCGCGACTTTTGCTTGGGAAAATTCCGGCAATCTTTTTGATAAGCGGAGAAATCGCTAATGAAAAGAATAATGCTGAAAAGATAATTGATAGGCCAAAGCTAGCTTTGTAGAGAAGATAGCCGGCAATAATAAAACCAATAATGACGAGCCAAAAACGAATGAACGTCTTGGTGTCGATTTGGACTCTTGTCGTAGTACTCATGCTTTAATTGTACCACGGTTAAAATAGGTTTAAGCGTGATAATATCTGGACATGAATTCGGACATATATTCGTCGAAGGTGTCGTCTAGAATGCTTGCGCGGATTTTGTCACAAATACGAACGACGAAGCGCTCGTTGTGGATGCTGGCGAGAGTTTTGCCGGTGATTTCGTCGACCTTGTATAGATGATGGAGATAGGCGGCGGTGAAATTTTTACAAAGATAACAATCGCAGTCTGGATCGAGCGGAGTAAACATTTCGCGGTATTTTGCATTGCGGATATTGATGCGCCCGTCTGGAGTGTAGAGTGCGCCATTGCGCGCTTGGCGGGTTGGAGCGACGCAGTCAAAAGTATCGCAACCGTATTTGGCGCCGATAAATAAGTCGCGTGGTTCGGAACCCATGCCAAGTAGATGGCGCGGCTTGTCATTTGGAAGAATTTCGTTTGTGAGTTTGATGATGTTTGCGGTCTCATCGGTTTCGGTAGTATAGAGAGAACCAATGCCGTAGCCGTCGACCGGTTGTTTTGCCATAAGTTCGGCGGATTCGCGACGAAGATCTTCGAATAATCCACCTTGAACAACTGCATAAAGATATTGTTCTGGTTTGCCTTTGGCCTTGTATTCGGCGGCCATGCGTTGATGTTCGGCGATGTTGCGCGGGAGCCAATCGTGCGTGCGCTTCATGGCTTTGGCGACTTTGTCCTTGTCGATAGAATCGATGGCCTGATCGAACGCCATATGGATATCTGCGCCAATTTTCCACTGTGCTTGCATGGAAATTTCTGGGTTCATACGGATTTTGTCGCCGTTGATGTGGGATTTAAAAGTGACGCCGTCGTGGTCGATTTTTGCATCCGTGAGTGATAGCATTTGGAAGCCGCCGGAGTCGGTGAAACTTGGGCCGTGCCAGCTAGTGAATTCGGCAAAGCCGCCGGCTTTTTCGATGAGGTCTGGGCCTGGCGCTAAGATTAGGTGATAGGTATTTGCGAGAATGCCCTGGGAGCCTAGTTCGCGCATTTGTGCATGTGTGATGGCTTTGACGGATGCGCGAGTTGCGGCACCGATGAAGGCTGGGGTTTTGATATCGCCGTGAGGGGTATGGATGGTGCCAGCGCGCATGAGGCCATTTTGCTTTTCGATGTCGAACTTTAGCATATGAACATTGAATCTCCGTAGCTTAATAATTTATAGCCACTAGAAACGGCGTGGTTGTAGGCTGGTTTTAGATTTTTCCAATCTGCAAATGCGGCGGTGAGCATGAGAACGGTAGATTTTGGCGCGTGAAAGTTGGTAACGAGCGCATCGATAGCCTTGAACTCGAAACCTGGGTAAATAAAGATGTTGTCTTCGCCTTCGGTTTTGCCGGTTTTTGCCCAGAATTCGAGCGTACGCGTGACGGTGGTACCAACGGCGATTACGCGATGGCCGGCTGCCTTAGTGGACTCGATGGCCTTGATGGTTTCGGCTGGAATATGAAACCATTCGGAATGCATATGATGATCTTCGACACTGTCGCTGCGGATTGGAAGGAAAGTGCCAAGGCCGACATGGAGAGTGAGATATTGAATCTGAACGCCTTTGCTGGTGAGTTTTTGCATTAATTCTTTAGTCATATTTAGGCTAGCGGTTGGTGCTGCGGCAGAACCGAGCTCTTTGGCCCAAACGGTTTGATAGCGTTTGATGTCGTCTTTGTCGGCGTCGCGATGTAGATATGGTGGAAGCGGAACGTTGCCGTAGTCTGCAACGATGTCGGTGAGTTCGCGATTAGCAGTGACAGTGGCGGTGCCATTGCCGAGGATTTCCTTGATAGTAATAATGTCTGAGGTCTTGGAATTGTCGGCAACGTTTTTGACGGTGAGCTGGTCGCCTTCATGCAATTTACCGCGATACATGACGTGGTCGATTTCGCCATCGTGCTTTTCGAGTACGACTAGTTCGCGCGGACGGCCGTCAGGAAGTTCGGTAAAAACGCGAGAACGCATGACGCGCGTGTCATTGAGGATAATTAAATCTCCTGGCTCAAGAAAGTCGGCCAAGTCGGCGTACTTAGAATCGGTAATTTGGCCATTTTTGCGATTTAACACGAGCAAGCGAGTAGTGCCGCGGACTTTTGGCGGACGTACTGCGATATTTTTCTCAGGGAGGTTGTAATTAAAATCGGAAACTAACATTCTGCATATTATACAATATTTTTACAGATAGAAAAAGGCCCCAGACCTTGCGGTCCGGGGCGGGGTGTAAGATGGGCAGGATGGGCCCAGAGGAAGATCAGATCTTCCCGAGGACATCATCCGCGATCATGCGGGTAACCGTGGCGTCGTTCTGCTCCAAGCGGGTGTCGTAGTAGCCGATGAGGGCCTTGAGAGCATCCACGATCTTCTGGTGGTTGCGCTGACCGGGCTTGTAGGCCTTCTGCTCGGACTCGAGCATCTGGACCAGAGTGGCCTTGCTCTTTTCGAACTCGGCGCTTTCCTTCTTGATAGCGGTGGCGCGGGTGATGACGTTGTCGGTTACGGTTACGGTAATGTTCTTGTCTGCCATGAATAATTCCTCCTTAGGATAGGGCGCAGGCTCTTGATAGCCCGCTGTGGCGAAAATGACACTAAAATGCAACATCACATGAGTGATTATTAGTATTGTAGCACAAATGACTTAAAATGTCAATAGGTAATGCTCAACATATCTATTTTAAGGTATTTTAAGGTTCAGCAAATAGACTGGTATTATAAATATAGGAGAAAAACCAAGATGAGAGTATTATACGTAGAAGATGAAAAGTTCTTGGCAGAAGCCGTAAAACATAATCTTGAAAAACTAGGGTTTAATGTTGATTTAGCTTTTGATGGCGAAGACGGTTTAAACTCCGCGGTAGAGAATATCTATGACTGCGTAGTACTCGATGTGATGCTCCCGAAGTTATCCGGTATAGAAATCTTGGAACGTATGCGTGAGAAAAAGGTTTCTACGCCAGTAATTATGCTTTCAGCTTTGTCTGAAGTAGAGGATAAGGTGCGCGGTTTGGATGCTGGTGCGGATGATTATTTGGCGAAGCCATTCAAGACAGCAGAGCTTGTAGCGCGTATTAATGCTTTGGCGCGTCGTCCAGCAAAAGTTGAGGATCGCAAGATTACTTATTTGAATTTGGAATTTAATATTGATGAAAAAGAACTGAATGGTGTTGGTTTGACTACGAAAGAAGCCGATATTATTCACGAGTTAATGAAAACGCCAGAGAAAATCGTAAAGAAAGATTATCTTCTTAACAAAGTTTGGGGCGGGGAAGCTTATGGCGAAGATAATTATATTGAGGTTTATGTTTCGCGTTTGCGCAAATTGTTGAAGAGTATCCGTTCTGAGGCGAAAATTATGACAGTGCGCGGATTTGGATATAAATTAGTAGAAGAATAAGATGTTTTCGAAACTCCGTAATAAATTTATTTTAACTAACGTCATCACTTCGGCGATTATTATCATGATGTCTTTTTCGTCGATTTATATCGGCACGATGATTGCGTATAACAATCGCAAACCGCACGATGTGCCGGTAGAGTTTGATAAGACGCAAGAAATGCAAAACGCGTTTCGACGTGAGTTGGATAAGATGCATGCCGAGCAATTAGCGCGTTTGGCTTTTGTCTTAATAATGGTTGGTGCTATTACGGAGATTTTTGTATTTATAGCTAGTTACTATTATGCAGAGAAGGCAATTGAGCCAGTCAAAAATGCGTATATAAAACAGCGAGAGTTTATTACTAATGCATCTCATGAGTTAAAAACTCCGATTGCAGCGGCGCGTGCGAACTTTGAAGCACTTGGCACCGATGAGCAGCCATGGACGGACAATGTAGATATGGAACTTGAGCGAGCGAGTCGTTTAGTAAATGATCTTTTAACGCTGGCGCGAACGGATGGAAAGAATGTTGAGGCAGCAAAGAAAGATGTCGATTTAGCGAAAATCGTGAGGAAGCGTACGCAACTAATTGAAGCTAGGCTTGGTGATAAAAAGTTGGAACTCGATTTACCAGAAGAGCTAAAGACGAAAATAGCGGATGCAGATTTTACGCAGGTAATAGATATTTTGCTTGATAATGCTGTGAAGTATTCAAAGTCTAAAATTGTTGTAAAACTTACAACAAACACTATATCGGTCGAGAATGATGGAGAAACGATTTCGGCAGAGAAATTGCCGCATGTATTCGAGCGTTTCTATCAGACAGACAAAACGGCGGAAGGTTCCGGTTTGGGGCTTGCAATTGCAAAGGCGGTTTGCGATCAAAACCACTGGAAAATCACTACTGAATCAGGAAAAAAGAATACAAAATTTACTCTGAGTTTCTAAATAAGATATAATTAAGCTATAGTTTAATTATATTTTTATGGAAAACATAGCTCCAAGCGTAGATTCCGACGTCGAAGAAGAGGTCGTTGGCGTAGAAAAGAATCCTAGGATTGGGATGATTGTAGGGCTGATTGTAGGGGTAGCGCTTTTGATTGGTTGTATTTGCGGTGTTGGTTTGTTGCTTGGTGGAATTGTAAAATTCGGTAATTCGGTTGAAAAGATTATCGAAGAAGATGTCGAAATAGTTGAGGAAGAAGAGGACGAAGTTGTAAAACCTGCCGTAAGTGACAAAAACTATATCGGCGATTCGGACTTTGGCTATTTGGAAGTTGACGAAACCTGGTCTAATTATGAGGACGAAGAAGAAAGCGGTATGCTTCGCTATAGCAGCGGGTTATATTTGATTTCTCTATACGCGGTGCCGAAACTACAGGCAAGTAGCGAGGATTATCAAACGAATGTACTGAAAGCCCTAGAAGAGGATGGGGTGGAAAATGCGACGAGTGAAGTGAGCAAGCTTGGTGATTATGATGCATACAAAATCAGTGGCTATTATGCTGATAGAAATATGCATCTGGTGATATGGATATTTGAAGCAGAAGACAATAAAACTCATTACGTTTCCGTGGAGGGGCTGGACGAGAGTAATGAAAAATTTGAGATTCCGGCAAAGTTTAGTTTGAAGAAGGAAGATTAGCCAATCCCCCCATCTGGGGGGTTTTTGATGTCCTGTGGAAAAATGGTATAATATCTGCTATGAGTTTACAGATAGGAATTGTTGGTTTAGCAAATGTTGGTAAGAGTACGCTTTTTAACGCTCTCACAAATGCCGGAGCGCTTGCAGCGAATTATCCTTTTGCAACAATAGAGCCAAATACTGGTATTGTTGGCGTTCCAGATGAGCGCCTTGATGTTCTTGCAAAGATGTATGATTCCGACAAGGTTGTTCCTGCAACCGTAGAATTTGTCGATATTGCTGGCTTGATTGCGGGCGCGTCCAAAGGTGAGGGTCTAGGCAATAAATTTCTAGCCAATATTCGCGAATGCAAAGTGATTTGCCATGTCGTACGCGCATTTGAGGATGCAAATGTAACGCACGTAGCTGGTGGCCCGGATCCAAAGCGCGATATCGAGACGGTAGAGACTGAACTTGCGCTTGCGGATATAGAAACATTGGAAAAAACTTTGCCAAAAATTCAGAAAGAGGCACGCGGTGGCGACAAGGATGCGGCCAAAAGAGCAGAACAGGCTGCCAAAGCACTAGAAGATTTGAAGAGCGGGAAGCTTCATATTGAGGCAGTGGATGGACTTGATTTATTGTCCGCGAAACCGGTTTTCTATATGTTTAATATGGACGAGAATGAATTGACCGATGATGCGAAGCGCAAAGAATTGGCCGATCTTGTGGCGCCACAAAAGTGCGTATTTGTGAATGCGAAGTTGGAGTCCGAGATGGCGGATATGTCCAAAGAAGACAAGCAGGAATTCTTGGATAGCTACGGCATCAAAGAAGATGGCTTAACGCAATTGGTTTATGTCGCTTACGATACGCTAGGTCTTCAGAGCTATCTGACGGCGGGCAAGAAGGAGACGCGCGCTTGGACGATTAAGCAGGGCGCAACGGCGCCAGAGGCGGCGGGCGTAATTCATACAGATTTTCAGCGCGGTTTTATCGCGGCTACGATTTGTTCTTACGATGACCTCGTAAAATTAGGTTCAGAAAAAGCTGTACGCGAGGCGGGATTGATGCGTACGGAAGGCAAAGACTACGTGATGCGTGATGGTGATGTAGTTGAGTTTAAATTTAACGTTTAAAGCAGAAAATTTGTTGCGTTTTAAAAGTCGCTTATGCTAAACTAGGTGTATGAGTCTAGGTTATGGTGTGGGCGACTTCTTCGCATTAGATATCGGAACAGACGCACTAAGGATGGTTCAGCTATCTGGAAATATTCAGCATGGCTTTGTTTTGGAGCGTTTCGCTTATGTTCCTGTGAGTCGTCAGATTTTACAAGATAGCAGTGATGCTGGTAAGCGTCGCTTGGGTGAAACTATTAAGAGTGCTGCCGACCAGGCAGGTATCAAGACGAAGAATATCGCGATGGGTATGCCATCGAATAAGACCTTTACTACGATTATTGAGATTCCGACTCAAGATAAAAGGTCAATGGAAAAGATTATTAAATACCACGCCGACCAATATATTCCAATGCCTATCGATGATGCGAAGGTAGACTATGTAATTTTGGGGCCTAGCCCGAATGATCCACAAGTGACAGAGGTATTATTATCTTGTACTGCGATTGCTTATGCTGAAGAGAGAATGGAAAGCGTTGAATCCTTTGGATTTAATATGGTTGCGCAGGAACCAGATTCGCTTGCAATGTCTCGTTCGTTGACTCCTCCAGGAGTAACCGATGCAAGGTTGATTATTGACTACGGTGAAGATTCTACAGATTTATCGATTGTTTATGGCGCACCTCGCCTAGTGCGTATGCTTCCAGGCGGTCTATCCGTACTTGTACGCACGGTGGCGAATTCCCTAAACGTAAAAGAAAGCCAGGCTCGTCAGTTCATTCTAAAGTTTGGTCTAGCACAGGACAAGCTTGACGGCCAGGTCTTTAAAGCGCTTGATCAGACACTTGAGAACTTTGCTTCTGAGCTTACCAAGTCTATTCGATTCTTCCAGACGAAGTATCCAACCGTAAAAGTTGGTGGTATTGTTCTGTCTGGCTTTGCAAGCGTAATTCCATTCTTGTCAGAATATCTTGAAGCGAAAACTGGCGTACAGACGATTCAGGGCAACCCATGGCAGATGGTTCGCGTAACCCAGCAACAGCAACAAGCTTTGTCTCAGGTTGCAGCGGAATTCTCTGTAGCAATTGGTTTGGCGGAAAGGACAAATAGTAGGTAGCAATATGTACGAAATTAGTCTAGTTCCAGATATTAAAGCAGAATTACTGAAGCAGCAGAAGCTTCGTAATTTGATTATTTTGATTTGTATCGTAGTAGCGATTGCTTGCGGTGCGGTGTTGCTTATTCTTGGCGGCATCGTAGGTACACAGGCAATTACGATTGAAACGCAGAAGGCTGAAATTAAATGCCGCTCTGTTGGTGAAGGTAACTGTAGGAATACTGGCACCGCTGTTAGCAATTTTCATAACTTGAATGAGCTTTTGACGATGCAGTCGCAGATGAAAGATTTGAGTGTGCTTAACGCAAATAAAATTAAACTATCTCGTTTATTCCCAATCTTCGATGCGATTTTGCCTGATGATCCGGTAGAAGGTACGGTAAGCGTTACGGAAGCTTCGATGGACTTTAGCACGATGTCTTTCTATATGGAAGCAGTTTCTTATAACAGTATTGCCTTTACTGCGCAGGAGGCATTTAGAAAGAACCTTCCTGAGGTCTATTATGACTATGGCGATTATATGCGTAAAGATAAGGAAACCGACGAATATGTAACTATTCCATCTTTCTGTATCACTGAAGCTACTGAAAATGGTATTGTTTACGGCTATTATTATAAAGGTAAGCCTGGCTGTGAAGCTCCGATGGTTGAGGAAGCCAAGAAGGAAGACGAAAGTAAAGAAAAAGACGAAAACGATACTACTGCCGAGGAGGCCGAGAAGGAAGAGGAGAACGCCGAGGTAGACGATAATCTTAATGAGAATTATGAAATTATAAAGATTCGTCGCACTTATACTGATCAAGAAGACAAAACTACCTATATCAATGGTAACGATAAGCTTCGTAAGGATGGTGAGCCTAAAGTTAAGGATTACTATTTTGAAAGCCAGTGTATTAAATATGATTCAAATGGTAAGTTTGACGAAGGTTCTACTTTGGAGGCTTGTCCATTAGTTGAAGAAGAGCCTGATGTATTTGATGGCTCCTATGGTAAGAATGATGAAGGACAAAAGATTCTAACCTTTTCTGCGTCGTTTGTTTTGAATCGTGGTCCGTTTATATCTGCTAACAAGCACATGATGATTATCGGGCCGTCTCGTAGAAACGTAACAGATAGCTACCAACAGGTTCGCCCAATCTTTTCCGAGAAGGATGAAGTGGTGGAGGAAACAAAATAATGGCAAATAGTAAAACGAACTCCAATAAAAAAAATGGCCCAGCGATTGGCAAAAGGGCAAAGATTGATAAGGCTCAGAGAAATATGCTCATCGTTGTGGCTATTGCCTCTGTAGTGTTGGGCATTACGTTGGTTTTAGTTGTGTATTTTGCAAAGACTATGTCATTCAACGCTAAACTAATTGGCGTTAATGGCGAGGTGATTAATGTGTATAAACAAACTCAAACGAGTCTTGAGACGATTTCTAATGAGGTTACTGATCTAGCGTCTAATGAGTACTTCGAGTCTGTAGCAAGGCAGCGTAGTGAAGATTGTGCGGTATTTGACGAATCAGGAGAGGATAATGCGAAGACGGAATTCTCTCTAGAAGAAATTGAAACTGCACGTGAATGTTCTGCTCTACGTGTTATTACGGATGCTCTTCCTTCTGTAATGAACAAAGAGACTGCGATGACGAGTTTTATTATTCTTCTAGAGCTTCCTTCGGACGGCAGTAGCGTAGATAGTGCTTCGGGAGGTGAATTGGGCAGCGCGACTGTAGGTGATGTTACGCTAAACACTATCGATATGGCGGTTAGCTTTGATGATTCTGATGAGGGGAAGATTTTTAGGTCGCTAGAGTCGATTGAAAAGTCGATTAGAAATTTCGATATTAAAGCTGCAAGTATTACTTTCCGTGGAAGCGAAGGTCTAGAGTTGGGTACGACATACGCTACCTATTATTCTGGAGATTCGACCTTGCAATATATCAAACGCACTGTTTGTGCCGATAAAGAAAATGAAAAATGTATAAAAGCCGGAGGCGATGATTCGATTGTCGATATGGCTGTGAGTGAGAATTAGAAAGGAGCAGATATGAAAAGCACCGACATAGCATTAATAGTCTTGATCGCAGTCATCTCTGTTATTGTTTCTTATTTTGCCTTTAATGCAATTCTAGGTGATCCATCTGAAAAAGTTGAGCAGATTACTTATATTAAAGGTATTGATACTAATATAGAACAACCCGATTTGGAGACCTTTAATGTTTACGGCTACAATCCAACCGTCGATGTTCACATTGGTCGTTGCGAAGTTGGTCAGGTTTATATAGCTGAGACCAAAGAGTGTCGCACGATTTCTGCCGACGACATTAAGGTCGACGTAACTAAGCCTGACGAAGAGGAATAAGACATGCTCCTAAATAAGGAGATGCAGGATAAGGTAGTAAGCCTTCTCGTTGAGAACGGCTTGGTTGATGCTGGTCTTGTAAAAAAGACCTATAACGAGGTCGCGAAGAGCGGTCAGCCTATTTTGGCTGTTATGAAGAGTAAGAATGTAGCGACTGATGACTGTATTCAGCACGCGACTGCTGTTGTACTTAACGTAGCTTATTATGATTTGCGTCGCATTAAATTCGACAAGGAAATGTTGCGTAAAATTCCGCAGGATGTAGCGCAGCGTTCTAAAGCGATTCCGCTTGGTATGCAGAACAGCATGCTAGTGGTGGGTATGCTTGATACGACGAACGTTCAGCGTACGGATTATATCTCGACGCTAGTTCGTATGCCGATCAGAACTGTAATGATTTCTGATGCTGGTATCGAAAATGCAATGATGCAATACATCTCCGACCTTAAGGATGTCGATAAGGCGGCCCAGCAAGAAGAGGCGGAGATGCGCTCGCAGTCTGGTGCGGTTGCGCAGACGATTACGCAGGACTCTCCAATCTCTAAGGCTCTCGCTTCGATTCTTGATTATGCGGCAAAATCTAAGGCTTCGGATATTCACATCGAGCCACTAGAAAAGTCCCTCGTGATTCGTATGCGTATTGATGGCGTTTTGCGTCAAGCGATGGAATTGCCGAAGTCTATCGAGGCGGCGCTTGTATCGCGCATTAAGATTATGGCGAAGTTAAAGATTGATGAACACCGTATCCCGCAGGACGGTCAGTTTGCCGTAGTTGTAAACGATAACGCTATTGACCTTCGTATTGCGACATCGCCAGTAGTTTGGGGTGAGCAGGTGGTTATTCGTCTTTTGGATAAATCTGGTACTTCGATGGAAGTAGAGAAGATGGGTATGACCGGCCGTGCGCTTGCGGATGTTCTTGAAGGCATCGCGAAGCCAAACGGTATGATTCTAACATCTGGTCCTACTGGTTCTGGTAAGTCCACGACTCTCTATGCTTTGATTAAGAAGATTAAAGATGAAAAGATTAACATCGTTACGCTCGAGGATCCGGTCGAGTATAAGATGGATGGCGTGAACCAGATTCAGATTAATACAGATGCAGGTTTGACCTTTGCGTCTGGTCTACGTTCGATTTTGCGTCAGGACCCTGACGTAGTAATGGTAGGTGAGATTCGCGATGGTGAAACGGCGAACTTGGCGGTTCAGGCGGCCTTGACTGGTCACTTGGTATTCTCGACACTCCACACCAACTCGGCTGCAGGTATTATGCCTCGTCTTTTGGATATGGGTATTGAGCCGTTCTTGATTGCTTCTACATTGAATACGGTTATTGGTCAGCGTCTTGTGCGTCGCGTGGCGGAGCGCCGCGAGAGTTATCAGAGCTCCGAGCTCGAAACAAATTCAATCAAGCAGATTGTTGGCAATTTGTTGCCGCAGTCGCAGGGTGATGTAGCGGCGGTGAGTGAAAAGCTCGGTTATGGTACCTTGCCGGTGGCGAATTCGAAGAACTTTACGCTAGTGAAAGGCGTTGAATCTGACGAGGCTCCAGGCGGTTATAAAGGCCGTGCTGGTCTTTATGAGACAATCTCGGTGGATGAGGATATTCAGAAGCTGATTGTGGCGCATGCGACATCTGGCGATATTATGCGCGTTGCAAAGATGAAGGGTGCGATTACGATGCGCCAGGATGGCACATTGAAGGCGCTTACTGGCACGACGACAATGGAAGAGGTGAACCGCGTGGCATCCGACCTTGCATAAGGTTAAGCTGTATTGACTTTTGCCCCAATTTGTGCTATAATAAGTACATTGGGGTATTTTTGTTGCCTCTAGCACATTAGAAAGGGGGGAATATGATTGTTTCCTATATATATCTGTTGGGACAAGCATGTCACTAGAATAGAGAAAGATGCGATTATGAGAGCCATGGAGGAGGCTGAGTCGATATTCGACTGCAGGGTCTATTGCTATGGCAACGCTACCTGGTTGGAGGGGAAATATAAGTCTGCCGATGAAATAATGGCGGCCATCCCGAGAAAATCGAATGGTAGAGTTGACGGCACAAGAACTATGAATCTGATGGTTGAGATAATGAAGACTTGGACTGAGCCAGGGGTGTTTATCCTGCTCACCGGCGAAGAGCTTACTATGGACGGAGTAAAATGGTGCTTTGGCTGTGCGAGAACAGGCAAGAAAGTGGCGATCGAATCTACAGCATGGTATCGTTCGTTGCCGGAATGGCAAAGAAGAGCCTGTATCGCGCGTACGCTTCGCCATGAGCTTGGGCACACGTTTCGTTGCGCAGCTAATCTAAAAAGGCCTAATACCATCGACCGTTTTGGGCCACATTGTACTAATAAAGGCTGTACAATGCGCCAGACCGGTACGATGAACGAGCTACTTGCGGCGATTAACGAGGAGGACCCGAAGCATTATTTCTGTGATCAGTGCATGGATGATATGAGGGCATTTAAGAAGGCGCAAGAAGCGCCAAGCCCTATAAGACCCTACGGAAGAAGAGGTTCATGATTGTCTGAGCCCCGGCGAAAGCCGGGGCGTTTTTTTATTGCTATAAAAATGAGTTGAGAGAGAGCGCTTTGCTATGCAAAGCTTTCCTATAGGGCGTCGCCTCGGAAATATGAATGCAAGCATTCTATTTCGCTCGGCTCCTACTATAGGCGAACTACGTTCGCTTCTCTCAGACTCTGCAAGAAGCATAAAAATATACCCCTTTGGGGTATCTTTTTATGCTTGGTGCGGGTTGAGAGAGTCGAACTCTCGTGTTGAGTTTGGAAAACTCACATAATAACCGTTATATGAAACCCGCAAAGATCTATACATGGGGTGGGTAAGAGGGTTCGAACCTCCGACCTTCGGTGCCACAAACCGACGCTCTAACCAGCTGAGCTATACCCACCATGTAAAAATAGACACGTCTTTTGGATTGACGTGTCTAGATTATATCAGATTTGAGGCTAGTTGGCAAAGACTAGGATGTATGCCAAGTATCCGAGACCACCGCCGGCGGCGATAACGCCAAGTACGATGAGGGTCCAGAGCCAGCCGGAATGCTTCTTTGGAGCTTCGGTGACCATGTGTTTTTTCTTGGTGGTGGAAGCTTTGCTTGGGCTCTTGGAGCTGTAAACATTCTTGGTGCTGCGAAGGGCAGCGGTGCTTGTTTCTGGAATATCGGTGCCAAGTGGACGTTTTTCTACCTTTGTGTTGGTCAAGAATGGGGAGCGGACGCCAAGAGAATAGTTGTTGGCGTTTGGAGCTGCTGGCTTCTTTGCCGGTTCGGCTTTCTTGACTGGGGCTACCTTCGCGACAGGTTTCGTTGAAGGCTTTGCTGTGGTCTTTGCGACTGGTTTGGCGACTGGTCTTGCGACTGGAGCGGTGGCCTTTTGTTGGCGTTGCTGGATCTGCGCAGCTACGCTTGGGCGTGCCATGACAGGGCGGGCAACAGGAGCGGCGGTCTTTGCGCTACGCGGAGCAATAGCTGGGCGCGGTGCAGTAGTGACCTTGTGTGCGACTGGATGTACGTTTGAATTTGCGACTGGACGAATAGCAGGACGTGGAGCAGCTTTGGCGACTGGCTTTACGGTCGGGTGTATAGCTGCGGCAGTCTTTGGGGTAGGGAGGGGCTGAGTGCGAACAAAATCCATGAATTGACCACGAGGACGCTGAACGGCTGGCCTTGCGACTGGTTTGATCGCAGTTTTGGTAGTCGTGGAGCGGTTTTTGATTGCTTCATTAACGGCTTTATCTAGCTCTGCGTAGTCAATATTATCGCTCATTTATTTTTCCCTTTAGCTGTCTCAACAATAGCACAAAATGAATCTGCTATCAAACTGGCACCACCGATGAGAAGGCCATCGATACCTGGAATGTCTAGGTATCCGCCGGCAGTGTCGGCATTGACGGATCCACCATAGAGAATGGAAATGTCTTCGGCGGTTTGTTTGTTGTATAGCTTAGCGATATGCTCGCGAATGATTAGTTCCGCCTCGGCGATGTCGGCTGGTTTGGCCGGTTTTGCGTTTTTGTTGCTTGAAATTGCCCAGACTGGTTCGTAGGCAATAATTACTTTAGAAATGTCCTCTTTGCTTACTTCGTGTAAGCCGTTTGTGAGCTGACTGTAGATAGCGGCTTTGGTTTCGCCGTCTTTGCGTTCTAGAGCGGTTTCGCCGATGCATAGAACTGGGGTTAAATTGTTGCGGATAGCAGCGGCGACTTTTTGAGCGATATCTTCTTCGCTTTCATTGAAAACATAGCGACGCTCGGAATGGCCGACGATAGCATAATCGACAAAGCCACGAACCTGAGCGACGGAAGTTTCGCCAGTGTAGGCGCCATAATCGCGCCAGTAGAAATTTTGAGCTGCCAATTTGAATTGACGACGATTAATTTGAAGGGAAAGTGGTTGCAATGCGACCGTTGACGGTGCAAGCACTACCTGTACATTTCGCGATGGGGAAATGCGGTTGCTTAACCGGTTGAGATACAAACTCGCTTCGCCGGGCGTGAAATTCATCTTCCAGTTAGCAATAATATAAGTTTTGCGAGGACTAGTCATAATACCATTTTAGCATAAGCGACTAGTTTTTGAGAGAGTGATTAGAGGACGTAATCTTTGCAGCCGTAGCCGAGGCGAGCAAAGATGAATAATAATTCGTTGAGAATAAGTACGGTAATTGCCGGAATGGCGAAGAGTGGGGCATAGGAAACGGCAATATGCACGACGACGCCCCAAACTAGTGTGGTAGCAAGGAGCTCAACCTGGTGAATACTAAGCTTAGTAAGCTTAGAGATTTTGCCAATGATTTTGCGAATGTCGTCATTGTAGTGACGCATGACAAGTACAAAGATGATGATGATAGAAATTGCTAGTACGATGCCGAGCGCGGTTAGTGCGACATTGTTTGCTGGTGTGTCGGCGAAGGCGATTGCGCCGTTGTTATTGATGATAGAATGGATGGTTTGATGCGAAAGGCTCGTATCTTCCGTAGATGGATTTTGTGTTGGCTTTGGTAAGAAAAGTATAGCAAGAGAACCGATAAAAAGGACGGTTCCCAAGGTTAGCAGGAACCGTCCAATAACTCGACAGATTCGTGCAAAAAGATAATTCTTCATGCACTTATTTTAACATAGCTATTCTGTGACGCCGAGGATGCCGCGGAGCGCATATGCAGTGTCTTCGTGGCTGCGCACGGTAATAGTATCAACGCCCATCTGTACGACTGGGTAATCATTGCCGCCCGGCTGAGTCATATCGCCAAAGTAGAGGATTTCTTCTTTTTCGACCTTGAGCTCTTCCATGAGATGGGTCATGCCGAAGACTTTGTTCATACCAGGAGTGATAGCATTGATGGATGTGGTGCCACCGATTTCGTAGTCATAAGCTGGGGCGAGTTCTTTGGCGCGCTTAACGATAGCTTCGCGCTTCTTGCAGTCTGGATCCCAAGCGTACTTTGCCTCGGTGCCAGCTTTCTGGCCGAGGGCAGAGAAGGTGACTTGGCTGAGGCGGTTTTCGATGATTTCGTCGCCTTCGGCAAGCTTATCTTCCTCCCAGTAACCGAGTTCTTTGGCTGCGGTTTCGATAGCTTCGGTGATTTCTGCGACTTGCTGGTCGGTGAGTGGGTAGCTATAAACTTGCTTCCATTCCTTGTTTGCTGCGTTATAGCGATAATACTGAGTGCCCTGAGCTACGAATAAATGAAGATGCTCGAGCTGTTCTGGGGTGGCATCTTTTAATTGGTCAACAATCTGGAAAAGGAATTGATCGTATTTCTGGCCGGAAATCGGGCAGATTTCGTAGTGGTCGAGACATTTTGTAAGTAATTCTGCAATCTCTGGAGGGATTGGCGTTTTGGCAATATTTAGGGTTTGATCGACGTCGAATGCTAATACTTTTTTCATTTAAAATACCTCCAAGTGTTATGAAGAATATTATATAAGATTTTTTAGTCTAGATAAAGAGAAAGCCACGCTCCTTTCAAAGCGTGGCTGTGGGATTTCTCAGAGAATGCACCTTACGGTGCGAGTTGACGGTTAGTCCTCGGGCATGTAGAAGTCCAGGATGGCGATGTCTTCAGCAGAGAGCTGAGGCACCTTGTAGCCAGGCTTCTTGCCGTCACCAGGCTTCTTGCCGTCACCAGGCTTCTTGCCGTCGCCAGGCTTCTTGCCGTCACCAGGCTTCTTGCCGTCACCAGGCTTCTTTCCGTCACCAGGCTTCTTTTCGGGCTTCTTTCCGGTAGCCTCGAGCCAGGCCAGCAGCTTCTCGCTGATTGCGATGATCTGCTCGCTGCTCAGCTTGCCGTAGGGAACCTCGACGGTGATGCTAGGAATCTCCCAGATCTTGTCGGGATCATCCCCGTCCTTTTCCTTGCGGATCTCCGTCTTGATGCGGGCGCTTTCTGCGACGGTCTTGCCGAAGAGCTTGGTGCGCTTGTCGAGCCAGTCGGTCACCCAACGGTTGACAGCGTCGCGCTGCTCTTTGGTGCTGATCTCGCCGATGACAGGTGCGTCGATAATCAGCTTGTCCATGTTGCGGCCGTCTCCGCGGCGATAGGGCTCGCTGGTGATGACCATGTCTGTGGCAGATGCCACGGTGCTGAGATCGATTGCGCTGGTTCCGTCGGTTGCGATGTAGATAACTGTTCTTTTCATGTTTGTCTTCCTTTCTCCCCTCTTAGGGGCAATCCCTTTTCGGGACTGAATAGATTTTTGCCAGACGCCATATTGCGAACTGGTTGCCCATCTTACCGAGCATAAAACGCATTAATGGAGGAATTAGTGCGCTTAATGCTCGATAAGATATCGGGGATTGAGGAAAATATGATTTTTCTCTGAGAGTTAAGGTACTGTACTCGATATTTCGCGAGTACGTATATATACTATCACACTTTTGCTAAAAAGTCAATAGTATTTCGTGGTTTTATGGTTATGGCAATAAAAAGCCCCCGTTTGGTTATAACGGGGGCGGAAAGGGATTACTTCATGCAACTGATCGCATGGATTGCTCCGTAGAGCTGGTTCGCGGCGGCGTTGTCGAGGCGCGCATGGAAGTAGACATGTTTGAGGTCGTCTCTGATGCGAATGCGGTCATGTGCGGGGAAATCGTGGGCTCTCATGTTTGCCTTGAGTGTCGCCATGGCATCGAGCAGCAAGCCGATGTCGGCTTCGGCGTTGACGACGTCGTTGCAATATGCATGAATGTCGTCGGGATCGCCTTGCTCGAGCTCGTGGATTTTGCGCGTTCTCGCGTAAATTTCCTGATCGCGGGCTTTAAGGCTGTGGCTGACGGTGATGTGGACGGTATCCCTGATATGCTCGCACTCCTGCTGATACAAGAGGTCCACATAGGACGGCATGCCAACGGTTGCGGATGTAAGATTCTGCATTGTCTGCATAGTTTTATCTCCCTTCGTAAAGGTGCTAAGTTTGAGCGGCTAGAAAATAACCGCCAGTTTCGTGATGGTTATTATATCACGTATGGCGGTTATTGTCAATATAGGCTTATGTTTTAAGCTACTTTACGAGGGCAAATTTGTTCTTGCCTTTCTTGATAAGGGAAAGGGCAAAAATAGTCTGGTCCTCGGTAGCTTTGACGCCATTAATAGAGATGGCGTTGCCAGAGATAAGCTTGCGCGCTTCGCCCTTGCTGCTGGCGAGGCCGGTTTCGGCGAGGACATCGACGAGAGTTTTGCCTGTTTCGGCGGTCGGGAAGCTCTTTGCGAGGAGCTCGATGTCGTCTTTGGAGAGGTCCTCAATTTTGCCGTTACCAAAGAGGAAGGCAGTGAGCTTTTCGGCCTGTTTTGCGGCTTCTTCGCCGTGAACAACCTTGGTAACCTCGTAGCCGAGGCGTTTTTGGCCGAGGCGGGCGCCTGGGTTTTCGCGATGTTCGGCGAGGATTTGGCCGAGTTCTTCTGGCATGATGAAGGTGAAGTATTTGAAGTAATCTTCGAGGGCGTCATCGGATTGGTTGAGCCAGAACTGGTAGAAGTCGAAGATGCTGGTTTTGTTAGCGTCGAGCCAAACGGCGTTACCCTCGGACTTGCCAAACTTGCGGCCGGTTACCTTGTCGATAATCAATGGGCAAGAGTAGCAGTCTGCATTGGCGTCTTCGAGGCGCTTGATGAGATGGATACCGGAGGTGCAGTTGCCGAATTGGTCGGCACCGCAGAGCTGAAGGTCGACATTGTAGGTGCGGAAAAGATGCAAGAAATCGTAGCCCTGGATGAGAGTGTAGCTAAATTCGGCGTAAGAAATGCCGGAACCGCCTTCGCCGATGCGCTTTTGAACGAACTGGCGATCGAGAAGCTGCGTCATGCTGAAGGCTTTGCCGATTTCGCGAAGGAATGGAAGGAATTTGACGTCCTTGAACCAATCGTTGTTATCGACAAGTTTGGTACCTTCTGGAGAATGAGTGACGCGGATAATCTGAGCGGCAAGAGCCTTTTTGTTTTTTTCGATTTCGTCGAGACCTTTAAGATCGCGCTCTACGGTGTCTTTTGGGTCGCCGATCTGGCCAGTGGCACCACCAACGAGCTAGTAAGGAGTATAACCGTGGCGAACGAAGCAAGCGCACATCATTAGAGCAGCGAGCTGGCCGATATGAAGAGAATCGGCACTTGGGTCGGTGCCCCAATAGAAATTACGCGGAGCTTTGTCTAAGTCTGATATCTGGTCCAATGTGTGCTCGGCAACAAAACCGCGCCATTGGAGCTCTTCGGATAATTTCATGAATACTCCTTTTTAGTTTTAATCTTATAATTATAACATTTTTATCTGTTATTGGCGAGACGGTTAAGGTGTTCGGAAGCCTTCGCTTTAAATTATGGTATTATAAGGTGTATGGGCCCGTCGTTCAACGGATAGGACATACCCCCTCTAAGGGTACAATGCTGGTTCGATTCCAGCCGGGCCTACCAAATTTGCACTAAAAATCCACCCTTTGCGGGGTGGATTTTGTTTTACCAGCGATTATTTAGTCTTTTGGTTGGAATAATCGTAGCAATAATACATATTGTTGGACGATGTAAAAATCGTGATGGCTTCTTTGCCGTCGTCACCTTCGGTAATGCCGATTTCCATATCGGAGAGGTTGTTGGAGGTATCGATGGTTTGTTCTTCGCCTTCTATGACACCTTCTTCGGTATTAAAGGAAACCATGTAATAGCTATATTCGCCACTGTTATTTTTCTTATGCTCATCTTCGTAGGTGTAGGTGCCAGAGAAGTGGTTGTCTTCCAGGTCGCCGTAGAGGCCGTATTCGAAGGTCATATCTTTGTTGAGCTTGATTGTGGTGTAGAACTTTGTTGGATCGTTTGTGCCAGTCGGGCCATTTACGCAGTTCCAGTCGCCAGCAACAACGTTTTTGACGTTAGTGGTTGGCTTTTTGGTTCCTTCCTCGGCTTCTTCTTGGATTTCGTTGATGGTTCTTTCGATTTCTTGGATATCGCTCTCGTCGAGAGTGCTGGCAAGACCGATAATAAATAGAGTGAAGATAATAAAGCCTAGAATTGGCAGGCCAAATACGACAATGAGTACGATGGCGATGATTAAGCCGGTGTGGCTCTTTTTCTGTTCTGGGGCTGGCGCAGCAGTAGTGGCAGCGGTGGCTGGGTTTTGTACAGTTGCCATATCAATTGGCTGAGCAACTGGAGCTGGCGCTGGTTGTGGTTCTGGAGCTGGCTGCGGCTCGGCTGCTGGTGCTTCGGCTGGGGTTTCAGCTGGGGTTGGCTCTGCAGTCGGGGTTGCTTCTGGAGCTTTTGGCTCCTCGTCTGGTAGTGGTGTTGCAGGATTTGGTTCCATGTTCTTTTTTCCTTTCTTCTAGAAATTAATATATTGATGTTTTATATCCGGTTTTCCAATGAGCGTTTCGCGATTACTGAGTTCTAGCATAGCAATATTCACTGGAAAAGCTTTGTTGAGGAATGTGACAGGTTTTGCGCTGTCCTGAATCGTAGTAACTGGTGCACAGATAATAGATTTGTGGTCGGGATTAGTGATGTGGGTGCGTGCGTTGCGTGGGAAGAATAATTTGCCTGGGGCCATGAGGCCGCGGTCCGAGCGCCAGAAATCATTGACGACCGGCGGCACGACGCCATTGTGCATGTGGCCGGAAACAAAGAAATCGAACTCGGCTAAATAATTGATAACCTCTGGATCCTGCAGAAAAACAGGGGAGTGAATGATGGCGATTTTTGCTTTGTTTTTTGGCAATTTTTCGATCAAATTGTGGTCTAGATGGCGAAGGTCGTAAAGCATGATGTTTTTGTCTTCGCTGCCAGGGTTGAAGATAGACGTAGTGCGGTTTTCGTCGCGGTCAAATTGGAAGTATTCCGGCGTCTGTGTGAAACCAAAAATGTAGACGGATTTGTCTTCGTAGGTTTCGTTACTGAGGACTTTGACATTGTCGAGCTCGTTGATTGCATTGATGAGTTCGGTCGGTTCTTTGGCATACCAGTGGCGCTTATCGGAAAAAATGTTGGTATGAGCGGGGTTTTTGCGATAGAAATCGTGATTGCCGAGCGCGATGAGGGTTGGAGCGATTTGGCCAAGTTGCTCTAGCCAGGAAGTGAGGCGTTTGAGGTCGGATTTATTCTGAACGGCGTCTAAGGAGTCGACGAGATCGCCGGCGATGAGAATATAATTTGGTGCCAGAAGCTTGGCTTGTTTGCGGACGGAATTAAGCGTAGATTGTGTGACTTTTGGGCTAAAATGAATGTCGCTTAGTAGGAAAAATTTCAGCTCTTTTTTGGCATTTGCCTTATAAAAACGATAACGGGAAAAATAAAAACAATTCATTTAAGGTTATTATACTACGCTTATGCTTTATAAATTGCAGTATCCGATAAAGTAGAGATAGATATGGAGAATGAAGGGCTAACATTGACGAAGAATATCTAGCGTTTGCCCGTGATTATACTACGCTAGATATAGCGTAGTTTTGCAAGTGTTAAGGCATAAAAAATAAAAAAGTCAGTTCTTGGCAAGCTGAATATAATGGCTTATGCTAAAAGTATATTAAAAGGTGGGCTAATTAAGGAGGTGCCCAATGAAAACAAACACGAAATACATTTTTGTTACAGGGGGCGTGATTTCCGGTGTCGGGAAGGGAATCATGGCAGCAAGTATCGGCGCTATTCTAAAAGCTAAGGGTCTCAAAGTCTCTATGCAGAAATGTGACCCTTATTTTAATGTTGATGCGGGTCTATTGAATCCGCGTGAGCATGGTGAATGCTATGTAACTCAGGATGGTGCAGAGACCGATTTGGATCTTGGCCACTATGAGCGTTTCCTAGATGAAGAGATGACTGGCAACTCTATCTGGACATCTGGAAAACTCTACAAGAAATTGATTGATGCGGAACGTAATGGCGAGTTTGGCGGTAAAACCGTACAGCTCGTGCCGCATGTGACCGGTTTGGTGCAACAGACTTTCCTGGATAACGCAAAATATTTTGGTTCCGACGTCCATATTGTTGAGATTGGTGGTACGGTCGGAGATCTCGAGGGCTCTCATTTTATTGAGGCAATTCGCGAATTTCCAGTAAAGGTTGGTCGTGAGAACTGCTTGTTTGTGCATGTTTGCTATGTGCCTTGGCTCTCTACTAGTGAGGAGTTTAAGACTAAGCCAGCACAGAATTCTCTTCGTGACTTACGCGAATTCGGTATCGTACCAGATATGGTAGTTGCTCGTATGGATGTAGATAAGATTGTAAAGGCTCCGCATGTTGCAGTAAAGCTTGCTACTTTCTGTGGCGTTCGTGAAGACGCCGTAGTTCTCATGCCAGATGCAAAGTCTGTTTATGAAGTACCGCTAAACGCAGTAAAAGGTGGCGTATTGGCTCCACTCGAAAGATTCATCGATCATGGCGATCCTGATATGACCCAGTGGGAGGAGCTCGTTAAGAGTATCGAGGCTAATCCAGAGAAGATTGTAAAGATTGGCCTAGTTGCAAAGTATATCGATAATACTGACACTTATCTATCTGTTACGGAGGCTCTTAAGGCGGCTGCGTGGAAAGTTGGCGTCAAGCTTCAGACGGTATGGATTGATGCCGAAAAGGCTACTGATAAGGACTTCGAAGAAGTTGATGGTATTGTTGTTCCTGGCGGCTTTGGCGTACGTGGTGTAGAAGGTAAAATCGCAGCGGCAACCTACTGCTTGAAGAATAATAAACCATATCTTGGTCTTTGCCTTGGTATGCAGACTGCGGTTATCGCGGCTGCACGTATCTCGGGTCTTAAGAAGGCAAATTCCGAAGAGTTCGATGCACCAAAAGATGCAAATGTTATTTACATCATGGAAGGTCAGAAGGGCAAGGAAAGTACTGGCGGTACGATGCGTCTTGGCAATTATCAGGCAAAGCTCAAGAAGGGTTCCAAGATTGCCGAACTTTACGGTACTGAAAAGGTAGTAGAGCGCCATCGTCATCGCTATGAAGTTAACCAGAAG
The DNA here is from genome assembly GCA_024402845.1 of Candidatus Saccharimonadota bacterium. Taxonomy (GTDB): domain Bacteria; phylum Patescibacteriota; class Saccharimonadia; order Saccharimonadales; family Saccharimonadaceae; genus UBA2834. The sequence goes on from JAKSSY010000002.1 coordinate 34,091, forward strand.
TTTTTGGCTGAAATTGAAAAAGGTGGTTTGATTGTTTCTGGTACTTCTCCTGATGGCAAGTTGGTTGAGTTCGTAGAAGCTCCTGAATGCGATTACTTTGTAGCAACTCAGGCTCATCCGGAATATAAGAGTCGTCCTTATCGCGCGCATCCAATGTTTGAGGGGTTGATTCGCGCGGTTACTGAGGAATAATTAGCGCAAAAAGAAGCAGTCCTCCGGGGCTGCTTTTTGATGATTTTTTTGAGATAGAAAATGGGCGGCACTGGTGGGTGCCGCCCGGATGGTGTGGAAGATTTAGGTGTTCGTGAAGTTAGGCGAAGGCTGTCATGAGTTCGTCGTTGAACTCGGGGTCCATAGCAACGATACACATGGCAATGTAGTCTTCGACCTCCTCAGGATCAGTAATGCCTTCCTGCGCAGCCTTTTTGGCGAAGTGAGTCTCGAGCATCTCGCGGTCGTCGAAGTCATTAGCATCAAGCTCTGCGAACTTTCCGTCGATAAACTCCTCGATCTTGAGCTTGTCAGTAAGGCCAGCTTCGCGAGCTTCCTGAGTGAACTTCTCGGCGAGAAGCTCGTACTCGGTACGTTCTTTGGCGATGTTGACCTTGCCAGGAGC
>JAKSSY010000020.1 GCA_024402845.1 Candidatus Saccharimonadota bacterium
TGCCATCGAAGCCAATAACAGTAATCATTGGGAGATCATGGCGTTGAGCAACCTCAAAGTCGTTTTGGTCGTGCGCTGGTGTAATTTTTACAACACCGGTGCCGTACTCCGTGTCGGCGTGTTCGTCAGCGATTACTGGGATTTCCCTATCTGTTAGAGGGAGTTTTACCATGCTACCTACGAGATCTTTGTAGCGTTTGTCTTTTGGATTTACTGCGATTGCGGTATCGCCAAGAAGGGTTTCTGGACGAGTAGTTGAGACTACGAGTTCGGTGTAGCCGGCTTTTGGTTCGACGAGTGGGTATGCGATTTGCCAGAGCGTACCCTGCTCTTCTTTGTGGGTGACTTCAATATCTGCGAAGGCGGTTTGATGCTTGGTACAGAAGTTTACGAGTTTCTCGCCTCTGTAGATGAGTTTGTCGTCCCAGAGTTTCTTGAATGTGCCATAAACGGTGTCGATGACTTTAGGATCAAGGGTGAAAGTGAGGCTGGACCAGTCGCAGGATGCGCCTAGCGCGCGGATTTGAAGTTCCATATTGCCGCGCTGTTCGTATACGAAGCTCCAGACCTGGTTATAGAGGTCGTCACGAGTGTAATCGAAGCGGGTCTTCCCTTCTGCTTCGAGCTTGCGCTCGTAGACTACCCAGGTTTCGAAACCGGCGTGATCGGCGCCAGGGATATACCAGGCGTTTTCACCTTTCATGCGGTGATAACGGATTAGGATGTCTTGTAATGCAATAGTTAGGCCATGACCAATGTGCAAATTGCCGTTTGCGTTTGGCGGTGGCATGACTATTGTGTAAGGATCTTTGTCTTTGTCTTGTTTTGGCTTGAATGCGCCGGATTTTTCCCAGAGTGCGTATACGTCTGGCTCGTATTGATTCGGCTCGTAGGTTTTACTAAATTTCATAATGTTAATTATAGCATGTTAGACGGAATTTTACCCCTTATTGTCAAGTGTATATTATGGGTTTTTGGATGGAGCGCTTTGGGGGGGCGTGCGTATTGCACAGCTGTTTTTTTGGATGGGGCGCTTTGGAGGCGTGTGTATTACACAGTTGTTTTCGTACTTACACTTAGTTGCTTTAACAGTTAAAACAGTTGGTTTACGGTTCCCTTTCAGTTGCTTTAACAGTTAAAACAGTTAAGTTTTCTGTGGATATTTTATAGTTTCTACAGTTCGAATTTGGAAATTTTTACAGTTGCCATCTGTTGAACTGTAAAAAATCACGTGTTTTCCACGTGAAAAATGCAAAAATACCATCAAAATTCCACGTGGAATTTGACGGAATCCATGAAATATTATCTAAATTGTTTTACACCTTACGTACATTTTCCCAAACGCAATTTATTCGTTTGTTACTTCTATTTTAACGTAAGCGGGTTGCTAAAGCAAGAGGATGTTAAGCATAAGAGGTAATAGTAGTGCTGGGATGTTGGAAAAAATGGGGAAAATGTGGATAATTATAAGTAATATGGCTTTTATCCGAAAATTTAAGACTGGATCTGGCGCGACTGGAGTGCAGGTTTGTTGGAAACAGGGTGGGGAAGTGGTAAAAACTGTGCATATTGGGTCCGCGAATAGCGAAGTTGGGCTGGAAAAGTTGCTAAAAAAGGCGCAAAAAGTGATGGATGAGGGGAAAACTCCGCTTTTTGACCTGGATAAGTTCGGTAAATAGGGGAAATAGTCGTTTTTTTCAAAAAAATTTTTTTTCGCTGCGCGAAATTTTATTTTTTTAAAGATTGCGTCAAGTCTTGACAGGTTTTTGGTGATTTTTCCGAATTTTTTTATTTTTTGCGAAAAATTCATGTTTTTAGGCTAAAATTGAATTTTTTTGCGGTTTTATGGCTGAAATCTTAAAAAAATCCGCGTTTTTTGCGGATTTTTATGCGATTTATGATATTTTTAGGCTTTTTTGGAAGATTTTTTGGTGCTCGACAGGGAGTTTTCCACAGTTTTGCGATAGTTTTCCACATGGTTTTGCACTGGATAGAGAATATTGATGATTTTTTTCGTGTCGTTTGTGCTGAGATTTGTTGGTAGGCATAAAATGCGTGGATGGATCGCTTCGGATACGGGGCAAGATTTTGAGTTGTATGAATAATAGCGGTTGTCGACTGGGCCAGGGTAGAGAAGTGGTGAGTACCAGCGTCGGATGAAATATCCAGAGGATGCCAATGCGTTGTAGGCTTCAGTGGCACGGTGAGTGTCTTCAAATACTACAGGAAATGCCAATAATGGTTCCTTTTTGTTGGAGACAATATGGAAATAAGTGGCGTTTTTGAGATATTTGCGATAAATCTCAACGTTTTGTTCGCGGCGTCGATAATCAGAGGGGAGTGAAGTGATGTTCTTTAGAATTGTTTCGCTGACGAATGGAGTGATTGCGTATTCTATATCCTGATCGGCTGCCTGCTCGAGCGGCTTTACGGCCGGCTCAAAAGTCTTGGTTTTTAGCATAATATTGCGAAAACCGGATTTCATTGCATTCGGGACGCGCTGCAAAACGGCATTTTGCGTGCGATAAGCACGAATTTTCAAATCAAGGGAGCGGGGAACCTCTGGGAGATTAATTAATCTAGAAGTGATTGCTTCGTAAAGTTTTGGGTTGCGCTCTTTTAGGCGTGGATTTACGAAAATAGCGCCGCCAAATTTGGTATTTTGGAGAACCTTCTCGACACCAAAAGAGTGGACGGAGATGTCCGCAATCGGGCGGCCTTTATGGTCTAGCGCCATGCGAGCAAGACAGTGGGCGGAATCTTCGACGAGCATAATGCCGGTATCTTTGCAGATTTTACCGATGTTTTGGATTTCTGGATTGATGATACCGAGAGTATGCTGGACGACGATTGCGCGAGTACGCTTGCCTACGAGTTTGTCTGCGCCGGTGATTGAGAGGGTTTGCGGGTCGATGTCGGCATAAATTGGCTTTAGGCCGGCAACGATGATCGGATTAACGGAGGTAATGCAGGTATATGGGGTAGTGATAACCTCGCCGGAACCGAGTTCGGAGCGGATGGCCTTGAAGGAGGCCGCCATGCCGTAGCGGGCTTTTAGGCACAAAAACCAATCGTCAGGATTCGTGTTGGAATACTTGGCGAGTTTTTCGCGGACAGCAAGATTAGACTCACTCAAAATCATTAAAATAATTATAGCATTTTGGACACGGTTTTTATATGTCCTGAACAACTAACGAATGACAGAGCGGGGTGAAATATCTAGCTGATAGGGGTCGGATGCCTTTTCGCCAGATTGGATAGAGAAGTAGGCAGCGGAAGCTACCATGGCGCCGTTGTCGGTGCTGAATTTCGGCTCTGGGAAGTAGACTTTATGGGTCTTTTCGAAGTGTTTTTTGAGCTCCTCGCGCAATAGCTGGTTTGCGGAGACGCCGCCGGCCAGTAGTACAGATTTGGCGGGATGGGTTTCGGTGGCTTTTTTGAGTTTCTTGATGAGGATATCTATGGCTGTAGCCTGGAAACTAGCTGCAAAATCTGCGATTTGTTGCTCAGAAAGATGCTTTTGAAGCTCGTAGGAAGGCGTAGTGATTGGGAGATTGAGCTCTTTCTGAACGGCGCGAAGGACTGCGGTCTTGATGCCACTAAATGAGAAATCGAGGCCGTCGACCTTTGGGATTGGCAAATGATATTTGGTGGGATTGCCATTTTTTGCCGCATTGGCAATGGCTGGGCCGCCAGGGTAGGGGAGACCGAGGATTTTGGCGACTTTGTCGAAGCACTCGCCGATGGCGTCATCGCGGGTGGTGCCGATGATTTCAAAATGATCGTGACGCTCCATATAGATAATCTGTGTATGTCCGCCAGAACTAACGGCAGCAAGTAGTGGAAATTCTGGCTGAAAGCCGCTCAACCAGTTGGCGTAAATATGTGATTTTAGATGATGAGTGGGATAGAAAGGTTTGTCATGGAGGACGGCAAGGGTGCGGGCGGCCAGAGTGCCGGCAAGGAGTGAACCAACGAGACCCGGCGTATGGGTGACGGCGATTGCATCGATGTCGTCGATTGTGAGATTGGCGTCAGCAAAGGTTTTATGGAGGACGGGGTTGATGGCTTCAATATGGGAGCGGGCTGCAATTTCTGGGATAACACCACCGTATTCGGCGTGGATATCAATCTGGGAGACGACGACGTTCGACAAAATTTTAGCGCCATTTTCGACAATGGCGGCGGCTGTCTCGTCGCAGGAGCTTTCGATTCCCAAAATTTTCATTGGTTGTTATTATAACATTTTTCTGATGTTGTCGCCACTGGGGGAGAATTTTTAGACGTGAGCGGAATGTGCTATTATTAACATAAGGATAAATATACACAAGAGAGGTCATAATTTTTATGGAAAATGTTGAAACATTTATTGATCAGCTAATCGATGAAAAAGGGTTGGGCGTAGAAGGTGACGTCCGTAAACAATTGAAGCTTGACATGATGGAGCGCCTTTTGGATCAGATTGACCGCGCTTCTATTAATGCATTGCCGGAAGACAAGGCAATCGAGCTCGCCGACAAGCTTGATGATGAAAACTTTACTGACGAGCAAGTCGCAGAATTCATGAAAAACAGTGGCGTAGACCTTGAGCGTGTTGCGCTTGAGACGATGCTGCAGTTTAGGTTGCTTTACTTGGGTGGCAACGCGAACGTCGATACGGAAGCGATGAGGCAAGCTAACGAAGAAAACGCTGAGTAATCTGGAGGCTTTTAGATGAGCGAAGGGAAACACAATAAAACTGAATCTCAAGGCCAGGCTGATGGTGGTAAATGGGATCAGAACTGGCCACCATTCCAAAAATCCGATTACCATGAAGATACCGGTGACGAACCGGATGAATCCGATGAATATCGCAAGAAAATGGAAGCGATGGCAAAGCGCGGCGATGATTATGACCCTCTAAATGACCTCGAGGGTGAGAGTGATCGTGCGCAGACTAGATATCATGTAGATTATCACCCAAGAATTAAGGGTGAAAACGGCGAGCAATATAGTCGCCGCGCGGCGTGGGAAAGAATGGTTCGCGAAAAAAGCGAAGAGTTCCCGCGCGAGAGTACTAGAAGAGTTCAAAACGAAGACGGTACTTATTCGGTTGAAAATATTCATCCTGACGGTTCTGATGAGACGGATGCGGAATGGCGTACGCGTGTAGGCATTCCTTCTCTTGAGGCTTACATGAAGGGCGAAGAGGAAGTTTCTGATCGTGTCTGGGATAATATGACGAAGCAAGAAAAGCTCAATTTCGTTAAAGAAAATCCAAGAAACAAAGGCGAGAGTAATGAGGATTGGGCAAGGAGAATTGGCCTGCTTGAAAATAATACTCGCGTTGAGGGTAATCCAGCAGATGTACCTGCTGCTGCTGGCGGCGAAGAAGCTGAAGAGACAGAAGAAGACCTTGATAAGAAGTTAATTGATCACTATAAAGAGCATCCTGACGAGCTCGAAGAATTATGCAGGAAGACTAATGGTGGGGAAGTAGATCCGGAAGAGCTTCAGTGGTATAAGGACCATCCAGATAAGATTCCGCAACTAGTGGAAAAGTTGCGCAAGATGGAAGGCGAAGAAGAAGATGTAGCCGAAACCGAAGATGCAGCCGAAACCGAAGATGAAGCCGAAACCGAAGATTCCGCCGAGGAGCAGGAGAAGCTGAAGCATGAACTATTAGGCCGGATCGGTGGAAACGAAGATATGACGGTCTGGATTCAGAAAGTCAAAGGTCTTAAATATGATGACCTTGAGCATATGACTGCCGAAGAACTTCAGGCATTGATTGACGAATATTATGCCGGCCAAGGCGAAGAAGAAGAGGAAGAGGAGGAAGAAGAAGGCGAAGAGGAGGGCGAAGAAGAGCCAGGAATTCACGAAGTCGATGACCCTCTTGTAGCTGTAAACTTGAACCGCGAAAAAGACGCTCGCGCAGCGGCACATGATATTGCAGAAAAATGGCTGAGAGAGAGACCGAACGAGATGGGCCTTATTAAGGGGCTTGTATATAGAGTGGTCATGGGTGGCATGTTCCGCGAGGCAACGATTCAGCACTACGAGAAACAAGCTTACCAGTTAATTATGGAAAAGCAGCGAGGCGTAAGCGATAAGCTCGGCGATGAAGACTGGGCGACCGCTGGTGGCATTAAGCAATTCGTCCAAGCGCATGTGCGTGGCCTAGAGAATGAGCTTATTCATGCCGATGCTGGCGAAAAGATGGATACTTACGGTTTGGCTACCGTCGAAAATGAAGATGGTACAACTCGTGAAGTAGTGAAACATTTCTGGGTAGACGAAGAAGGTAATCGTCATGAAGAAGAAGCCGATCCAGAAAGTGCAGAAGCTAAAGCAACTAAGACACTGCATGAAGCGATTGCAAAATACGCCGAAAATGGCGACAAGAAAGCATTCGAGGATGCCGTCGGTACTCTCCAACAAGAGCTAGGGCAGGCTGGTGGTAACCCAGATGCCTTGATGGCTAATAACTATCTTGCAATTGCTGAGGCCGCAAGGGATCGCGCAGAGCACGGCAAGGCTATTAGTGATGTGATGGCCGGTTTCCGCTTTATTAATGGTGAAGCGCGTAGTGGTGCACGTAGTGAAGCTCATCGCGATGCTTTGGACAAGATTACGAACAGACTTACGAACTCTGCTCTAGGCAAATGGCTACCGCCTGAAGTTGTCGGTGCAGCGGCTGGTGCAGCAGTGACATTTGGTAAGACTGGCTTAAGAACTGCTTTGATTGCGGCTGGTACGGCAGTGGTTGGCGCAACAATGGCTCCAGCGGTAGTGCCGTTGGCGGTAGGTATGGGTATTGCGGGCGTTACGGCAGCAGTGAAGGAGCGCAACCGCGTAACGACAGATAGAGAGACGCAGATGCGTCAGATAACTCGCGGCGAAGACGTTGATGAAGTGATTATTCCGCCTAATGCCTCAAGAAGAGTGCGACGTCGTCTCGAGAAATCTAAGGCATATGGTAAGGAAATGGCGGAAACGCAGTATGAGACCGTATCCGCAGAGGACCTTACGAAGTCGATTAATGCAGCGATTGAATCTGGTGATGCTGGCAGAATCGCAATGGCATTTGCTCAAGCCGATACGGCTATTAAGATGAGCGATAAGCGTGGTATCGACCTTATTACCTACAGTAGCGGTAGCTCTGAAGAGATTAGTGAACAGCGCATGAATCTTGACATTGCACGCGCAGAAGCTAAAGTTAAGCTTCGCGAACTTGGCGCCGAAAGCGATATCGATGCTCAGGTTTCGGATGCGGTTGAAGAAGTTAAGGATAAGATGGAGCGCGATATCTCTGCGAAGGATAAGGCCTTTAAGGCTTTGCGTAGACGTCGTGCAGCTGGCGCAGGCGTGAAGTCTGCCTTGATTGCTGGCGCATTCCAAATTGGTACACAGGAAGTAACCGCATTCTTCGATTCTGGTACAGTAGGCCTTGCAGAGACTGGCGTGAATAAGTTGGCTAATAACACGGTTGGCCATGAGTTAACTCAGAATGCCGACGATGCAAAAAATACATTCTTGGCAGGTTTGGTTGGTTTGAAACGTATTCATAACTATGATGCTGTATTGCAGCAGGGCGCTGAATTGACCGATGATCAAGTGAAGCAATATGAGAATGACCCTAATTACTCTATTACTCGTGGTGCGGATAAAACCGTCCGCACAGAAGAAGATATTCCTACGAGTGAGGCACTCAATGGTTGCCAGGAAGGTTACCGTTCGAACTGGCTCGGTAATGGTACGAGCCATTCCGATGGCAATGAGTTGCGTGGTTACTATGATGCAGGACGCGGTGTATATACGCATGTTTCTGGCGAATCTTGGGGTGGCGGCCAAAGCTTCAACCTCGATAATCTCCAAGCTTCCGACGCTGGTTTCGTCGCATCTATGGGCGGCAAGACAATTTGGATCCCGGCGAGTGGCGGAAATGGCGATTTCGTTCCAGATTTGTCTGGCCAACCAAGCTGGGTAGCGGACGCTATTAATGGTCGTCACTTTGATAACATTTCGTTTGTTGTTAACAATGGCATGGATGCATCTGGTGCTATGGATTGTAGCTCTGTTTGGACGTTTGGCGGCGATGGAATATTGCCGAATATGGTTAAGAGCGTCACCGAGACTCAAGTACCTACATATGATGTTGTTCAGCATATGACTGAGGAATTAACTCGTGATGTTGCTGCGATGCCGATTTTGCCTGGTGTTACGACTAGGGTTGAGCTTCCTCCACTTAAGCCCGCTAAGGTTACTAAACCAGAAAATGTTGAAGGTAGACCTGGCACGCACTGGGAAGATGATGACGGTAATCGCGTAGCTCCACCAGAAGAGGGCACAGGTGAAGGGTCGAATACTCATGATGGCGGTGGTAATGCTGGAGGAGGTGGCCCGGAAAGGCGTCCTGGTGGTAATGCTGGAGGGGGTGGTCCGGAAAGGCGTCCTGGTGATGATGCGCCGGAATCGTCCGAGAGTGATGATGGCGTAGAAAGCCCATTTGATGATAGTTGGGGTGGCAGCAATTCTGAATCTGACGATGAATCTTCGGGCAGGGATGCTGAAGAAGCGCCTGCTCAGCCTAATCCGAGCGAAAGTGGCAGCTCTTCTCCGGAGGGTGGTGAAGATGCTCCTGAATTCCAGCCAATTGAATTCGATTCCGAGACTACCGTTATCGATTTAAGCGACGATGAGCTTCGTCGAACGGCTATGAAGAACGGTGAGACTCTATCTGATGCCGAGTTGGCGTATCTAAAAGATACTATTGAAAAATGGAATGCGGCCGATGACCACTATCGTAGGATTGCCATCGATGGTCGTTCTAGAGTAGATCATCGTAGTATGTCAAGCTATGGACCATCTCAGACCAATATACTTTCGCCGTTATTGGAAAAATATGGCCTCGTAAAATCTGCTCCAATAGTGGAAGCTGAAGAAGACAATGGCTAAGAAATTGATATGGCGGCCTAAACGCTAAGTCAAAAAATATCTCCCGATTGGGAGATATTTTTTGTTGATTGCTTTTTAGCGATAGAACTTTAGACTTGTGATTGGGTCTTTACTTGCAGCCTTAATTGCTGGGTAAATACCAAAGATTACGCCGACAATAATCGATACGGCGCCGGTAATGCCGAGGATTTCCCAAGAGATGTGCGGCGCAAATGGCGTAATGAGGGAAATTAGGAAGGCGAAGATGTAACCAAGAATGAAGCCCATTAATGCGCCGAGAATGCTTAGGATGATTGACTCGAAAAGGAACTGCAGGAGGATATTGCTTGCAGAGGCGCCAACGGCTTTGCGGATGCCGATTTCGCGAGTGCGCTCAGAGACGGATACTAGCATAATATTCATGATGCCGACGCCGCCTACGATGAGGGAAATAGAGGCAACCAACGTAAGCATGCTGGAAATAATAGAGAGAAGAGAGCCAGCTGGGTGAAGGTTAGTATCGCCAGTAATGAGCTCAAAACTTTGGTCGCCATTCTTGGCTTTTGATAGGCCAGAATTGATAGAGTGGACAGCCTTTGCGACGTCGTCAGTAGTATTTGTGCGAACGTTAGTCTGTTGAATCTGAATAGACGATTCAAAAGTGCTAGCGTATTTGATGTTTATAAGGATTGAGTTATCTAGATCTACGCCGTTGAAGTTGATTGGATCTTCGACCTTATCGAGAACGCCGACGATCATGAATTGTTGACCATTGTAGCTGAAAGTTTTCGTGATAGCTTCGGTGCCGCCAAACATCTGAGCAGCGATATCGTAGCCAATAACTGCAACGTTTTCACGGAGGCTATAATCGAGGAATTGGCCGTTCTTGATATGTAAACCAAGAATTTTCTCGAGGTCGGCGTTGGTTGCGACGATGCTGGTGCCTTGATGGACGCGATCATTGACAGTAATGGCGGAGTTTGAGATTGCGAGTGGGGCAACAGCAGAAACTTCTTTGATTTTGCTGATTGTTTCGACATCCTCGAGGGTGAGATTGGACTTTACATATTGGTTATTGGACGTAAGCTCATCGATGATATTGTCTGTGACGGACTTGGTCGTGCTTGGACGGACAAGGATGAGGTTTGCATATTCCTTATTGCTATTCGTGCTAATCAAGCGGTCGATGCCGCCAGTAAGAGAAAGAATCAAAACAATAGAAGCGACGCCGATTGCGATGCCGAGAGCAGACAAGAAGGTGCGGCCACGGTTTTGGCGGAGGCTGTCGACGGCAAGATGGAAATGAGTATTTAAGAGTAATGCCATGACTTAGGACTCCTTTTCTTTCTTCTTTGATTTGCTCTTGGATTTTGTTTTGTCGAGGATTTTGCCAACGCGACTGCGCTTTTTCTCTGGTTTTGCAGAGGTCTTTTTGCTGGATTTTTTGACCTCGATTTTTTGCGCTTCGTCTTCGGTTTCTTTTGGATCTTCTTTGGCTTTTGGCTTGGAAGAACCTTTGATTGTGACGTTCTTGCCAGTAATGACGACCTTGGTTTTGGAGTCGACTTCGAGCTCGACTGGGCGCTTCTTGGAGAGA
>JAKSSY010000021.1 GCA_024402845.1 Candidatus Saccharimonadota bacterium
TACGAATTCGTACATCTTATCATTGCGAAGAGTGGTCATGTAGCCAACTGGGGCGCCCATGCCTTTGCGAATCTTAAACTGAGCGATAGATTTCTTTGCCTGGCGACCAACGGTAGCTTGACCGGTGATCTTAGTCAAAGTAAGTTCTACGGTTTCAGTAAAACGCTTGTCTTCACGTTTTTTACCAACACCAGAGGTAACCATGATCTTTTCGATTTTTGGTACCTGGTTGATGTTGTCGAGCTTGAGCTCTTTCTGCAATTCCTTAACAATCTCTTTGTTATAAAGAGTCTTAAGGCGTGCTTCATATTTAGTTTCGGCCATTACTTAATCTCCCGATTATTAGCTTGGCGGGCGATGCGAACGGTGTTACCCTTGTCGTCTTTAGTGAAACCGACGCGGCTGGTCTTGCCAGACTTTTCGTCGATTACTAAAGCAACTTTACTTGCATCGATGCCGGCTTGAATATCTGTCTTGCCGCGAGCGCGAGACATATTTGGGCGCATGTGGCGGGTACGATTGCCGATACCCTCGATGAGTACCTTGTTTTCGCTTGGCAAGAACTTGGTAACTTTTCCAGTTTTGCCTTTATCTGCACCAGAGATAATCTTTACGATGTCACCAGTCTTAATACGAGTTCCCATATTATAGTACCTCCGGAGCTAAGCTGATGATCTTGGAGTAACCGAGGTCACGAAGTTCGCGTGGAACTGGACCAAATACGCGGGTACCCTTTGGGGTCTTGTCTTCGTTGACGAGAACTGCCGCATTGTCGTCGAAGCGGATGGTGGAACCATCTGGACGGCGAATTGGGTTGCGGGTGCGAACGATTACGGCGCGGACAACGGCTTTTTTCTTGACGTTGCCGGTTGGGGATGCGTCCTTGACGGAGCAAGTTACGATATCGCCAACATGTGCGTAACGAGCGCGAGTGCCACCGAGAACACGGATAACGCCAAGTTCCTTAGCGCCACTGTTGTCGGCAACCTTCAAACGTGTTTCTTGCTGAATCATTTATTATTTCTCCTCTTTCTCGTCACTTTCGACCTCAGTGACTCCTTCTTTAAGCTCTACTTTGCCACGGCTCTTCTCAACGATTTTGACGAGAGACCATGTCTTGGTTTTGCTGATTGGGCGTGTTTCTTCAATCATGACAACATCGCCTTCATGAGCGGCATTCTTTTCATCGTGCGCAGTGTACTTGCGGGTGATGGAATACTGCTTCTTATAGATTGGATGCGTCTCACGAGAGGTGATTTCGACAGTAATTGTCTTGTCACGCTTATCGGAGGACACAACCCCTGTAAGTGTGCGTGCCATTACTTATCTCCTTTCGTGGCGTTAATTTGCGTTAAAATGCGTGCAATTTCTTTCTTCAAAGCTTTGATGCGATGTGGGTTCTGTAGTGTGGAACCAAGACCCTGCTTTGCGATCAAGAGCTCTTCGCGCTTTGCCTTGAGCTGATCTTCGAGAGAAACATTCTTAGCTTCTGCCATAATTATAGTTCCTCCTTCTTAACGATCTTGCAGCGTACTGGGAGCTTGTGGCTTGCGAGGCGAAGTGCTTCTTTTGCCTGCTCGTCGGTAACATCAGCAATCTCAAACATTACAGTTCCGGCTTTTACCTTTGCGACGTGGAATTGTGGTTCGCCCTTGCCGCTACCCATCTTAACATCAAGAGGTTTCTTGGTTACTGGGACGTGTGGGAAGATGCGAATCCAGATTTTACCACCGCGCTTTACGTAGCGGGTAATTGCCTGGCGGGCTGCCTCGATTTGGCGGCCGTTTACGCGTTCATTATCAAGGCTCATCAAACCCCAATCGCCAAATGCTACGGTGTTGCAGCGAGTGGCGTTACCGGTGTTTTTGCCTTTGCGTACCTTGCGGTGTGCTTCTTTACGTGGTTGTGTAAGTGCCATAATTTATTTCTCCCCCTTATAGATCCAAACTTTTACACCTACGATACCAGCGATGGTCTGTGCATGCTCAACGTAGAAATCGATGTCTGCGCGGAGAGTATGTAGAGGCACGGAGCCTTCAATGAACTTTTCGCGACGGGACATTTCTGCGCCATTGAGACGACCTGCGACCTCAACGCGGATACCTTTTGCGCCAGCGTTCATAGTAGAGGCACATGCCATCTTTACGGCGCGGCGGAAGTTCATACGCTTGCCGAGCTGAAAACCAATGTTTTCTGCTACGAGCTTTGCGCTGAGTTCTGGTTTTTTAACTTCTTCGACGTTAATGCGAAGTGGTGCGCTGGTAACTTTTTCGAGCTCTTTCTTGAGTTCGTTGATGCCTGCGCCTTGCTTGCCGATTACTGCACCAGCTTTAGCGGTACGGATAGTAATGGTAGTAAGGTTTGGGCTGCGCTCAATCGTGATGCGATCAATGGTTGGGCGGCTCTTGAAGCGATTCTCGATTACTTCGCGAATCTTGACGTCTTCGATGAGCCAATTCTTGAAGTCTGCCTTACGGGAGAACCACTTGCTGCTCCAGTTCTTGTTAACCTGGAGACGATAGCTGACTGGGTTTACTTTTTGGCCCATTACTTCTTCTCCTTTTCTGCTTTTTCTGCTTTTTCGGCAGTCTTCTTAGCTTTTTCTTCGCCTACGACCTCAACGAAGATGTTGGATGAAATCTTTTCATAAGGTAAAGCACGACCGCGGGATGCTGGAACGTAACGGCGCATGCGAGTACCAGCGGTGACGGAGATGCGATTAATCGCAATCGTCTTGGTATCGATGTTGCTGTTGTTGTTCAAAAGGTTTGCATTTGCGGATTCGATAGCTTTACGAACAGCCTTTGCTGCGCGACGTGGCGTATTCTCGAGGATTACGATTGCGTCGGCGACATAGCGGTCACGGACGAGGCTAGCAACTACGCTAACCTTGCGTGGCTGGCTGTCAACGCCTTTGATATATGCGTGTGCAGATTTAGTAGCCATTTATTATGCTCCCTTCTTTGCTGCAGCTTCGGCGGCTTTCTTGCCACCATGGCGCTTAAATTTACGAGTTGGAGCAAATTCGCCGAGCTTGTGGCCTACCATGTTTTCAGTAACGAATACTGGAACATGTACGCGACCGTTGTGGACAGCGATTGTGCGGCTAACCATTTCTGGGCTAATAGTGGATTCACGTGCCCAGGTCTTGATGATAGTACGGTCTTCAGCGGAAAGGGCTTCAATCTTCTTCTGAAGCTTAGCGTCCACATAAAGGCCTTTCTTAAGAGATCTAGACATAGACTATTTCCTCTTCCCTTCGTGACGACTGCGAACAATCATCTTGTTAGTTTTCTTATTATGACGAGTACGATAACCCAAGGTGAGCTGGCCCCATGGAGTGCGTGGAGCTTTACCGGTACCGTGACGGCCACCGTCACCACCACCGTGTGGGTGATCACATGCGTTCATTACGACACCACGAACGGTTGGGCGAATACCTTTGCGGCGCTTGCGGCCAGCAGAACCGATCTTGATGTTCTGGTGCTGTTCGTTACCAACTACACCAATGTTTGCTTGGCAAGTAGCAAGAACTTTGCGCATTTCGCCAGATGGCATGCGGATGGTTGCGTAACCGTTTTCCTTTGCCATAAGCTGTGCGGAAGTACCAGCGGAGCGTACTAACTGTGCGCCTCTGCCTGGAGTTAATTCGATTGCGTAAATCTGGGTACCTACTGGGATCATCTCGATGGACATGCGGTTGCTTGTCTCGATTGGAGCTTCGTCACCAGTCTTGATTTCGGAACCCTTGCGCATATTGTTATCCGCGAGGATGTAATAATATACGCCGTTTTGATCCTGAACGCGTGCAATGCGTGCGCTGCGGTTTGGATCGTACTCAATTTCCATAACCTTGAGGGTTAGACCTGCAGGAAGGTTGTGGGTGAGGATGCGGTAATGGCGCTTGACGCCGCCGCCACGATGGCGAACGGTGATGCGGCCAGAGTTGTTCTTACCAGCATTCTGCTTTTTGCTCTTTACTAAGCTCTTCAATGGCTTACGAGTTGTAATCTGATCGAAGTCTTGAGTGGTCTTCTGACGCTGAGCCGGCGTGGTTGGACGATAAGCTTTAATAGCCATTATTTATCTCCTTTCTTGTCGGCTTTTTTATCAGCTTTTTTATCAGTAGCTTCTTCGACTGGTTCTTCGTCAAATACCTTGATCTTGTCGCCTTCTTTGAGGGTGACGTAAGCAATCTTCTTGTCTTGGCGATAGGTTGTACCAGGATATGCATGGCGACCGCGGCTAAACTTGGTAGCTTTGCCTTTGCGGAGTACTACGCGTACGGAAGTAACTGTTACGTTGTATTGTTCGGAAACTTGCTTTGCGACAGCTTGCTTGCTTGCGCTCGTTGGAACGATAAACATGTAAGCGCGCTTGGTTTCTTCACGGTAAGCTTTTTCGGTTTGAATTGGGCGAACTAACATTATGCGTTCTCCTTTCCGAGCAACCATTCGTTGATGGTTGTTAAAGCTGCTTCGACGATGATGATTTCGTCTGCGTTAAGAATATCGAAGACATTGAGATAAGTTGGGCGAACAACCTTTGCGTTTGCAATGTTGTTGGTTGCGCGAAGGATGTTTTCGGTTTTCTCTGGAACTACGATGAGATAGTTCTTCTTTGCTTCGAGTTTGAGTTCTTTGACTGCATCAGCGGTCTTGCCACTCTTTGCGTCAAAGCTTGCTACGGTCTTTACGGCCTTGTCTGCATTCTGCATGGACAAAGCTTGGCGAACGGCCTGGAGTTTTGCGCTCTTGCTGATCTTCTTGGTGAAGTTTTCTTCGCCAGTACGACCAAAGGCTACGCCACCGTGACGCCAAATAGGGTTACGAGTCGAGCCAAAGCGTGCACGACCGGTGCCTTTTTGCTTCCAAGGTTTCTTGCCACCGCCGCGAACTTCACCACGTTTGAGAGTTTTAGCGTGAGAGCTGCGGGAGTTAGCTAGATACGCATCGTAAGCTAATTTTACTAATTCGTGATTGTCTACGGAAAGACCAAATACGTCTTTGTTTAATTTTGCTTCTGCCATATTAGTCCTTTCCCTCCACCATTACGAGACCTTTGTTCGGACCAGGCACAGCGCCTTTGAGACCAATAAGGTTGTGATCGGTGTCGATGTAGGAGACAACCAAGTTCTTTACGGTTACGCGATCGTGACCCATGCGGCCAGCCATCTTCTTGCCCTTGAAGACTTTCTGTGGATACATGGAACCGATGGAACCAACTTTGCGGATGTCGCCTTTGAAACCGTGTGTATTACGAGATTCCTGGAAGTTGTGGCGCTTGACGGTACCTGCAAAGCCCTTGCCTTTGCTCGTACCTGTAACTTGGACCTTATCGCCAAGGGTAAAGTTGGCGACGGTTATTTCGCTACCAAGCGTGACGTCTTCTGGAATATTCTCGACGCGGAATTCACGAATGTGTTTAGGGTTGATATCTTTTCCGGATTTTTTAACGTGTCCGGACACGGCCTTGCTCAGATTCTTACCCTGACCATATGCCAATTGTACTGCGCTATAGCCGTCAGTTTCGACGGACTTAGTCTGAGTCACAGTGCATGGGCCGGCTTGAAGGATAGTTACAGGGGTAACTACACCGTCTTCACCGATGATCTGGGTCATACCAATCTTGGTGCCGAGGATGATTTTCATCTGTGGGCGTCCTTTCCCATTAAAATCACTTGGCTTGTGAGTGGTATCCGGACTCTCAACCGGACCGTACCTCTTGCGCCAATGTGACATTGTTTTAATATACCTTGGTATTATAGCATAGATTGATATAAATTGTCAACGTAATGAACGTAAACTCTTATGTTACTATACGAGCTTTTAAAATAGCGTCAGACATCAAAAAGGAGCCCGTTTCTTGGGCTCCAAAACTTAGGAAGCAATCCCTCCGATAACTTGTCTAATTTCGGCATCCTTAGTAATCAGAACCCGGATTACACTATCCAGCGCGATCATGCTCGGCTTTGTGCGAGACTTCTCAAACGCGGCAACAGAGTTCTTTGCAAGCTGAAACTGATTCTCGACAGCGTTCGTATATCCCTGTAGGCTAGTCTCATATTCTTCAGCCTTTCTCCTTGTAACAATCAGGGAGTTGATGCGATCTTCCTCAATGCCGAGTGGCGGATTTTCAATGTCGTCCTCCAGACTGATTATCGCTTCTTGGGCAATTTTGAGCATATGTGTGAAATCCTCATAAACCTCGCCAAGAGAGTCGCGATATTTTCTTAGTACCACTACAACGCTTTCAATCTGCTTGCTGATTGGTTCCTGTCTCTGGGCTGAAATCGACAAGTCCGCAATGATTGGCAAGTCGCCAAGCCTGCCGTTCAGATATCTCAAATCTTCGCTGAACTGCATTACTGTAGACTTTGCTTTTCCGTAATAGAAAGTTACATTTGGTCTTACGCCTGAAATATTCATAGGCTTCCTCCTCTCAATGTGCCAACAATATAGTTCGTTTACTATTCTGACATAATTTTATGTAATTGTCAAAGGCACGAAAATGCCTCCCCGAAGGGAGGCTGAGTGGGAATTGTTATATATTGTTTAGATATACTCGGGCTGAAATGCGTAATCCGCATTGCTCTCTCCGTAGATTTCGAACATTGCGACGATTACGTCTGCAAGCCTGTCGCAGTACTCGTCTCGATCGACTTCGATACCGTCAAGGATCGTAGCCATCATGTCAGCTCTCTCATCGCAAATAATCGGGCATACTGAGATAGTGGAATCTTCGAGCACTTCAGTCACGATACAGACGTAAACGTCGCTGCCAGGTTCCAGCCAAAGCAGGCACATATATTCGTCAGGATCGACTTCTGCCGAAATATACTTAGATTCTTCAGCAAAGAGCGAATTGCTCACCTGGACAAACGACATTGTGTCGTCTCTCTTGCTGATAGCGGAGCTGCGAGCGTTGTGGATAAACAGTAAAGCAACAGATAATGCAGCCACTAGTAAGACTGCGGGTGCAATCTTTGCGATTGCGGATCGAGAAATGATCTTTTTCTCCATTAATTTCCCTCCTTAAGGAACTATGCTTTTCTAGCGTCATTAGTATTTTTACCATAATATGACACCTATGTCAAGACGAGAAATCTGGCAGCTTGACTGCGATAACATAATTCCAGAACTATTTTTAGGCAGCAAAAAGCCACCCTTTCGAGTGGCTCCTTGTCAGAATATTACATCTTGATTTCTGCATCGACGCCTGCTGGCAAAGAGAGATTTTGAAGTGCATCAATCGTCTTTGGAGTAGCGTTGATAACGTCGATAAGGCGCTTGTGAACCTTCATTTCGAAAGCTTCACCACCGGTCTTGTAGACGTGTGGGCTCTTTACTACGGTAAAGGTAGAGCGCTTGGTTGGAAGAGGCACTGGACCGCTTACCTGAGCACCGGTACGAATAGCGGTGTCAACGATTTGCTTTGCGCTCTGGTCGATCAAGCGATGATCGTAGGCCTTGAGGCGGATGCGGATCTTAAGACCCTCGGCTTTGTCTGCCATTTGTTATTCCTTTCTGCTTTTCGTATAACCTCAGATTGCAGCTAGACGCGCAGTCCATGAGTTTTTACGAAACTATTATTAATTTGTGTTTATGTTATACCAAAATATGCTTTGTTCGTCAAGAATTACCCCCCCCTAGAATTCGGCGAGTGTAAAGATAACCGGTAGAATAGCAAACAATGTACCAAATACGATAAAACCAAAGGCAATTAATAGCTCGAGAATGCCCACTAAAGACCTTTCGTCCTTTGGGTCGTAATATTTCTTTGGGTCTGCTGGGTTGACGTACATATTTCTAACTTCGCCAACTTGAGTATTACAGATATTCGAGTATATTTTTGGCTCTAATTCGATTGTTTGGCCGCAGTAATCAATTTCGAAGACGGGTGCGACTATCTCGCCTTGTTCTATTTCGCGTTCTTGCGCCCCATCTGTGTCCATCGGTTCGTCTGGGTGTCTGTTAAATTCTGAACCGTCGGAGATACGTACGCAGCGTGCGACAACAGGTACCGTGCAGTTTTTGCGGGCCCTTACGCGACCTCTTAGAGTATTTATGAATATAAATAATCCAACAATAGCAAAAAATGCGCCGAAGGCAATAAACGGTAAAAGTTCTTCTATTCGTTCATCCATATCTTTATATTAGCATAAACTCTTAGGGGTACCATCGTGGGAGCTGCGCTCTTTTGCGCGAATCTAGCATTATAAGTCTCACTTATCTTAGTGTGTTTTTTGGTCAAAAAATCCCCTGGGCGGACCCAGGGGAAGAGTGTTCAACGTACAGATTCTTGAGTCGATAGTTACGCAGCTTTTTCGTTGTAGGATACCTGAACGATTGTACGTCCAGCGGAGATAATGCGGCCGACATCATCGATGACTTCTGCCAGTTTGTTGGTGGAGACACACATATTGCTGACTCCAACGAAACCAAAGCGGAATTCATGAGTGATGTTGCTCGGCATGACAAAATTGTTCTGACCATACAATGTGTAGCTTTCCTGGAGCAACTTCGCATTATCCTTGAACTTGTCGACCAGCTCCTTAACTTCCTGCGCATACTTATGGGCGACGACTACCACGTATGTGATTTCGCCAATCGGATTGACAACCACAGATACGTCGCGGAGGTTGCAGCCATAAAGATCAATGCCTTCCACCGTATACAGGAGCGTGTTTCTGCAGTTGTCTCTCTTGGCGATAAAGTTTCCTTTGCCAAGGATGGCGTTGTTGTGGTGTTTGCCGGTCTTCGGGGTGATATCAAGCAAAGACCTGAGCGTTCCGCAATCCTTCCAGCTGAATTTGCCGATGGCAACCTGGAGTTTGTCTTTGAACTGACCCATGAGTGCTTCTGTGGGAACCTCATGTTTGAAGTTGAGGTTTTTCGATGCCTTCTTGATATCCTGAAGACGCCAAACGTTGATTCCTGTGTTGGCGGCGGAGTATTTTCCTCTGATCATGTCGTCGATGAGCTCGTCGTCCTTCGGTTTTTCGATGAAGTGCGTCACAGGACGGCACTTCCCTTCGGAATTCCGATCGAAACATGCGTGACCTAGACCACGGTAGGCGTCGCGCTCGATTCCTTCGAGGCCGACGATTGTCGGTACGCCGGAACTTGCATTCGCGATGGCCGTAGTCATTACTTCGACAAAGCCTGCACGGCTTTCGCTGGTCATATCGATGTACTGATCCGCAGGCGTGTTGATAATAACGGCATTTTTGCAGTATTTGCCGATGAAATCAGCACCTTTGGACATGCAACCGGCATAACCATATTTTGGCGAGAATTTTACGATGTTCGGCTCGATTACGCCAAGGCCGCAGAGCTGTTCGACGGCGAGAGCATACTGCTTCTCGTTCGTTACGACAACATATACGTTCTCGGGCTTTACGCCGACTTCATAATACCGCTTTACGGTCGCCTGGATGAAAGTTTCATTGGGGTTAACCAATGTGAACTGCTTCGGGCAGTCTTTGTGGCTGATGGGCCACAGTCTGGTACCTTGTCCGCCTGCAATTACGAGCAGACAGAGCTGAGAATTTTTGACTTCATCTTTTTCAATCATATGAATCCCTCCCTTTCTGTGATTGAAGAATCTGTAGGTTGTAAAAGTGCGACTTAGTCGTAGGACACAAAAAATGTCGTTGAATTTACGACTATCCTTATATTATATCAATAATTTCGTGTTTTGTCAACATTCTTCTGGCTTTAAAAAATATCTCCCCCTTGCGGAGGAGATATCTTAAAGTCTTACTTAATCGTAATTATTTTACGATCTTGGTAACAACACCAGAACCTACGGTGCGGCCACCTTCGCGGATTGCGAAGCGGTCGTTATCGTTCATAGCGATTGGAGCCTGAAGCTTTACGCTGAAGGTTACGGTATCGCCAGGCATGACGATTTCCTTATCCTTTGGAAGCTCAACTTCGCCGGTAACGTCAGTAGTACGGAAGTAGAACTGCGGCTTGTAACCATTCTGGAATGGAGTGTGGCGACCGCCTTCTTCCTTCTTCAAGATGTAAACCTGGCCTTCAAACTCAGTATGTGGAGTGATGGAACCTGGCTTTGCAATTACCTGGCCACGTTCGATCTGATCGCGTTCAATACCGCGGAGGAGGAGACCAGCGTTATCGCCAGCCTGACCCTGATCGAGAGTCTTGTGGAATGCTTCGATGCCGGTTACGACGGACTTCTGAGTATCCTTAAGACCAACGATTTCGATTTCGTCGTTGATATGTACGGTACCCTGTT
>JAKSSY010000022.1 GCA_024402845.1 Candidatus Saccharimonadota bacterium
GTTTTTTTTTTTTTTTTTTTTTTTTTGTTTTCTTTCGTTTTTTCTTTTATTTTATTGTTTTTTTTTTTGGAATTCTGCTACCTATGCGGATGATCAGCATTCATCGTTTCTACTTCATAATCTATCATCTTGCGATACAAATTCTGACGCATCGTATCGTGCGAAGTCTTATATTCCGCACCCATATGCGGCATCGCGACCGTTGGTACGTATTGCGCGAAGTTTTTCATGTTCTGCAAATAATCCTCGCCAGGAACGCCATAAACGCCATGCGCAGAGCAAAAACCAAACGGAATCTTATATTTATCTTCCGTACCATCATCAAGCGCTATACGAACCGGCAAAACTACAATTCCGCAGTTATTAATATTCACATCGTCATTTGGATATTCTGGATCGCTCGTGTCATTAGCAGTGCGCTTCGGCGTACCAAAGTACTGGATGTTATTTTTCTTTAAATATGCACGCGTGGTTTCAAGACCAGCCTTACCTTGGTTACCAGCGTGATTATTGCCTAACAAAAAAGCGTCAAAGTATTTTGCAGCTTCCGGCAAATAATCTGGGTCACAGTTAAATTTGAAAATATTTTCTTCCTCGGCTTTATTATGGCCATTATCCGTGACAGGACATTCTAGGCCACCAATCCAAGCATCGTAATTCTTGCGGTCCAAAGTGTCTAGCTGCGAAAATGGATATTTTACGCCAAGCTCCGATGCTCGCGCATCCGTATTCGTGCGACGCCCCCAAAACGTCGTGCCAGCAAACAGTAAACGCGTCTCCGCGCCAGTAATCTCTGGCTCCGGCGGCGCAACTTCTTCCGTCGACTCTTCGCCCTTGATCGTTTTTACATCGGTGCCAAACACCGAAACTAATACTACGCAAGTTACAACCGCTATCGCGATAACGGCGATTATTATCCAAATAATGCGCCCAAGAACCTTAAACACCTTCATATTACTTTAATTATACGACACCGTCTGACCAAAATGGTATAATTAAAGCAAACTTAAGCATTATGAAAACGAAAACCAATCCATTAGCCGTCGGCATCTATACCATTTTCTTCGGTCTCTTCGGCCTTAATGACTTTTATTTCGGCAAATACAAGCGCGGCATTTTTCGTCTTTTATCTTTCTTCATTCCAGCCATCTATTTCTTATATATCCAACCAGAGCTCAAAATCAGCCTCGCCCACAAAGAACTTATCGATAATATCTACGTCCCAGTTTTGTCCGAGGGAAACAATGCATTATTAACTATTCTTCGTACCATCATGTTTGTCGTACTGATTTTCAGTGTTCTATGGACTCTAATGGAGATTATCGGCTTCTTCACGAAGCACCATTACAAAGAAGAACAAACCGTCAGTGACCGCCGTTTTGTGCTAAGCGCAATTTTACTTGGCTGGTCCGGCATCCATGACTTTCTTGCTGATCGTAGCAAATATGCCTTATTCCATATTGGCCTCGCCACATTATCCCTAATTCTCATCATTGTTACAAGGATTAATTTCAGTATCAACGATGCCACATTTGACGCATATATGTTTACATTTCACGCCGTTGGCCTAGCGATTGCCGTCATCAATGAAATTATTGCAATTATCGAAGCTGTCAATTTTATTCTTGCCTCGAAAAAGGTATAATTACTCTAACAATTAGGAGGAAAAATGTTTAATCTCAAAGATCAAGTCGCCGTCATTACCGGCGCATCTTCTGGCCTCGGTCGCCAGATGTCTCACGCTTTTGCGGAGCAGGGCGCAAACCTTGCCATTTTGGCTCGCCGTTTCGAGCGTCTCGAAGCGCTCAAGGCAGAGCTCGAAGAAAAATACGGCATCAAGGTTTTACCAATTCAGTGCGACGTAACCGATACCGAAAACATCAATGCTGCCGCCGAAAAAGTTGAAGCAGAATATGGCAAGGTAGATATTTTACTCAACTGTGCCGGCTCTAGCAAAGACAAAGGTGTCCTAGACATGACAGACGACGAATGGGATTTCACTATCAGCACCGACCTTACCTCCGTCTTCAAAATGACTCGCGTTTTCGCAAACATCATGAAGAAAAACCATTACGGACGCATTATCAATATTGCTTCTATGTATGGCCTCGTTGGCAACACCGAGATTCATACTGTCGCCTACCACTCCAGCAAGGGCGGCGCTGTAAACTTCACCCGTGCCGTCGCCGCAGAACTCGCTACCGAAGGCATCACCTGCAACGCAATCTGCCCAGGCTATTTCTATACCGAACTTACAACCGAAGTTCTAGATACTGATCGTTTCCAAGAATTTGCAAAGACTCACGTTCCAATGCAGCGCTATGGCAAAGAAGGCGAGCTCAATGCTGGCGCCATTTTCCTCGCTTCCAAGGAAGCCAGCTACGTCACTGGCGCAATCTTGCCAATCGACGGCGGCTACACCTGCATTTAGGAGCTGAATGTCCGAGAAAACAAAAACTCAGAAAACTGCGCCAAAGCGGCTTTTTGAGCTCGAGCGCCGCAAAGATTATTTCAATCTCGGCGTTCTAATCTTTACGCTCGGTTCTGTTTTTGGCACCTACTACGAACGGATCTTCATGTACGTGACGCTCTACATCCATCAGGGCATCAAGCTTTGGCTCCCGCGCACTGGGCTTATTTATGGCCCACTTAGCCCAATTTATGGCGCCGGCGCATTATTAGTCTTTATTATGATTTGCCGTTGGCGCAACAAAAAATGGTACGAGTATTTCGTCTACGGATTCTTTATTGGTGGCGTCCTAGAATACGTCATGGCCGTCGGCCAAGAGCTTCTTTTTGGTACGCGCTCCTGGGATTACTCGGACAAATATTTAAATATCGGCGGCAAAACCACCATCCCATATATGTTCGTCTGGGGCGCAATCGTAGTCGCCTTTATTTATCTCGTTTTCCCATTAATCTTCAAACTATACAAATTAATCCCGCGTAAAATCGGCGATATCATCTTCAAAATTCTCGCTATTTTCCTAATCTTTGATATTCTTATTTCAGGCATCGCCGTATACCGACAGAATCTCCGACGTCACGGCATTGAGCCACGCAATTTCATCGAACGTTATTGCGATACGCATTATCCAGACGATTTACTAAACGGTATTTACGAAAACGCCGTCCCGGTAGAAAGGAATAAACAATGAACGAACAATATCTAGGTCAGACTATCACCGCAAAAATCGACCGCCCGTTCGGTAGCAAGCATCCAAAACATGGCTTTATTTATCCGCTCAACTACGGCTTTATCCCTGGTACCATTAGTGGCGACGGCGAGGAGCTAGATTGCTATATTCTGGGCATCTTCGAACCGGTCGAAGAATTTACCGGAAAATGCATCGCAATTATTCATCGTACCGACGATGACGATGACAAGCTCGTTCTTGCGCCAGAAGGCAAAGATTATTCCGACGATGCCATCAATGCACTTACGGAATTTCAAGAACAATACTTTAAGCACGAGATTATTCGATGAAAGTATACTTAGTTCGTCACGGCCAAACTAGTTGGAATATTCAGGGCATCGCGCAGGGAAGGACTAATATCCCGCTAAATCTTACTGGTATCAAACAGGCTCGCGAGCTTCAAGAAAAAATCAAAGATATCAAATTCACCCATTGCTACGCATCGCCACTCGCACGCGCACGCAAGACCGCCGAGATCATCACAGAAGGTCATAACATCGACATCATCTACGACGAGCTATTACTGGAACGCAGCTTCGGCGACAACGAAGGCAAACACGGTCGTTTCTTGCGCAAAAATGGGCTCGATATTGGCGATCTACGGCTCAATACGAACGTAGGCAATGTCGAACCCATCAAAGACGTTTTCGCGCGCGCAGAGCGCTTCCTAGATATGCTCAAACAAAAGCATTCCGATAATGATGTTATTCTAGTTGTTGGCCACGGCTCCATGCTAAGATGCCTACATTTCGCCATCGAAGGCTACGACGACAACTTAGACTACTGGAGCTGGCATATGAAAAACTGCGAATGCTACGAGCACGAAATTTAGCTATTTAGTGGCGTAGGATAAACACCCTTATCTACGAGCTTTTTGAATTCAGCAATGACTTTTTCTTTGTCGGCAGCATAAGTAATGCCGAACCATTTATCGTGCGTCTCGAGTACAGAAATCTTTGCACGACCATCTTTTAGCAAACCTTCCATAATAATCGGAAGAAGATACTCTGCCTTGATGTCGCCCTCTGGAATATTCTTCAAGAAATCGACAAAGCCGGTCCCTAAAATATCAAGATAATCTGGCGTAACGCCCCACATATTCATCGAAGCAAGGGAAGACATCGGAATCTCCTTGCCGGTATCCTCAGTTACGGCAAAATCTTTGTCTTTCTTTACAATATTGTGCGTCTCGATAATTTCCGTCAGATAGCCATCGTCATCGACCTGGCAGATACCGCGCGACACACCACCTTGCTCGCTAAGCGTATTCTTCAGAATGAAGCCCGGCATACAATAATGCGCCTCATCATTAGCGTGTTCGACCAAGAAATCATGCACCTTCACGAAGGCTTCCTTGCCGTAATAATCATCTGCGTTAATCACCGCAAATGGCTCGTGTATCAAATCTTTACAAGCGAGCACAGCCTGACCAGTACCCCAAGGCTTGATACGATCCTCCGGTACAGAAAAACCTTCCGGTAAATCTTCTAGTTCCTGGAAGGCATATTCTACGTGACATTTCTTTGCAATACGATGGCCAATAATCTCCTCGAAATCTTTATGGATATCTTTGCGAATTACGAAGATAATCTTGTTGAAACCGGCTTCAATCGCATCGTGAACGGAATAATCTACAATTATCTCACCACTCGGGCCAACCGAGGTTAATTGCTTGATACCTTCACCGAAACGTGAACCAATCCCCGCTGCCATTATTACTAGAGTAGTTTTTTGCATATTTTCCTTACGTTAGTCTATTGCATATTATATAGCATCTTGACTTTTTAGGCGAAGTATGGTATAATATAGTTATAGTTCGTCAAGACTGGATGACCGATGAAGTCTACACGTGGGCCACTCTTTTCCTTGCCTCAAATTTCCATCGATTCGCCTGGCGTAAGCGCGCGATAATCTGCACCAAGCTCTTCCGCCGTGCGCTTTAGCCAGTTGTTGCTGATACCTTTGCCGAACTCCGACAAAATCGCATCATGAAAAGCAATCGCAGCTTTTGGTACAACGTTCTTAAAATATTCAATCGACTCAAATGCCTTGCACCAAGGGCCAGAAATCGGCACGCAGAGAAGCTCGACTTTTTCCGGCGGCATATCAAAAGAATCACCAGGATTCGCAATCGTACCATTAATTACGACGCCAATATTTTGGCATGGCACCTGGCCAGGAATAATCGAAGCATGATCCTTGCCAAAGAACTTCAAATCAAACCCTTCAACATTTACTAAATCTCCGTCCGTCACGGCCACACTACTAGGAATATTCGCGGCATTTTCTTCGGTCGTAAATATCTTAACATCTGGATTCCCTGAGCGAATCCTATCCACGATCGCCGGATTAAAATGATCACCATGCACGTGCGTAATTACAATAGCTTTCACGTTACTAAAAGCCGGCAATTGCTGCTCAATTTCAACCGGATCGCAGACCAAAAACGCACCGTTATTTTCTACGAGCAAACCAGAATGCTCTAATTTCGTAATCTTCATCTAAATCGTATCTCCTTCACAGTAGCCGGTTCTTACATCATAGGTATAGAATTCCGAAGATTCGTCGCCGAGGCTCTTCACCCAGTCATGTACGGCGTCCTTTGTCTCCGTAATGCGCGGATTTTTCTCATCGCAAGAATAAAGATAGATATGCAATAGCTTTGAGCCGCCCATCGTTGCTTCTAGATTTTTGACGATAATCTTCTCGCCCGTATCAAGTTTCATTTCATGAGGGATATGTTTCTCGACTTTTCTGCTCGTATCACCATAAACGCCCTCGCAAACCGAATCTGGATATTTGGATTTTGAGACGTGAGGGCAGGTAATTTGTACCGCCAAATCCGTCAACTCTTCATCCGCATCAACAATTTTCACTTCGTAAGTCTGCTCTACGGAATCAATATCGATAAGGAATGTGGTCGTAGTAGTTCTTTTCTTTTCTTCGTCGTAGCGCGTATAAGTCACGACGGAATCTTCGCGAATCACTGCATCCTCAATCTTTGCATCTTCTTCGATTAGCTTCTGGTCTAGCAATAAGTTGTATAACTTCTTCTTAAAATCATATCGCTGATCATTTTTGACGTCGCTAATCGCACTCTGATTCGTAATCGTTACATTGCCAAAATCTTTCGGCCAATTCAGCACTACTACAACGACAATAATAGCTATTATCGCCACCGCACCCAGTATGATAAATAATCCGGTTTTGTTCGAACGTTCCATTTGACTCCCTACATGTATTAATTGAGCCTATCTCGTAATCATTCGGATCGAGGTATATGGACTTAAGCCATTTCTTAACATCGGTCTTTGCCTCTTCAATAAGGGCAGGGTCATTACAGGCCGGAATTTCGATTCTAAGATAAGAGGAATCTACGACCTGCTGGAAATTAACAGCGTATTTTACGCCACGTACCTTGCCATAATGCGGCAAATAGCGCTCTAGTTGCGTCCTTGGAGACTGCGCAATACATTTTTTGTCTGTATAAATTACATCCAAATAATGTGGGCAAGTAATTACTACGTTCGGATCCTTGAGGGAATTCTTTTTATCAACCCACGAAACATTCACGGCAAAAGAGTAATGTAACGATTCAATATCCACGATAAAATTCGCAGACCTATCGTCGCCATTAATTGTCTCCTTATAGGTGCCATCGCGAATCGTCGCATCATTAAACTCGAGTGTAGACAAGCCGGAATTCGAGCGAATCATGTCGCCAATCGAAGATTCAATAACCGCTTTATATCCATCCGGCACAGTCGTCGTGTCTTCAAAATTTTCTACATTCACCAAGGTATCGCTTTGTGGCTCAGTTTGGTTCGACGCCACGGTAATAACAAGAAGGATTGCTACCACCAACACCAATGCGACTGCGGCGCCAATTTTTGCCTTTAGTGGAACATTGTTTAGAAATGTCTTTAGATTATCCATTTTATTCTCCCGTATCCAAATATTCTGAGATTGCATCAAAGTCTACCTCATCCGGATAAGCATAAATATGCGGATTGCCCATCGTTGCAGCGTTAATGTCTGAACTATGCAATACAAAGCCTGCGCCAACGCCGCTCTCGCCATTACCCGCGCCATGGCCGTAGCTACTGCAGCTCGCATGGCCCACAATCCATTCGCCGTCATGATGACCAAGAATTACACCAGTATGACCGAACTCGCCAGAAATCCAGCTAAATACCGCCCAGACTTTCGGTTCCTGAATACGCGTCAACTTGCCCTCGGCATTGTCTACCCATTTGTAGCCATGACCGCCACCATATTGCATTGAAGTAAACTTATTTGCATAGAAGGCAGAGAAGGTTACACAGTTCGAACCACCAAAACCTTGGCTCTCATCATTACCATTGCAGTCAATAAACCACTGACCGCGACCAACTGCATTAAAGGATGAGTTATTCTTATTCGTACCATAATTAATTACAAATTGTGTTGCTTGCTCAAGCGTCAAGCCATCTTCCTCATCGACGTCGCCGCCGCCAAGCTTATCGCCGACATAACGGTAGACCGTCCATCTGCCAACATCATACGCATTGCCAATCTCACCAACGCGATCCTCCCTGGATGCGTGCGAGAATGTACCATATTCATTACCATATTTGCCAGCATAAATAATAATATGTTGCGGACTCCACAAGACATCACCAGGCTTCAGCTGATCTTCCGTGGCGCCACTATCGGTAATCTTTTTCCAATCCGCCGCCGCATCGGCTGCGTTATTAAAGTATGGCTGGTTCCACATATCGTTCGTCGCAATATCCAGATAATGCAACACCGTCGTCACATAAAAGCCACAGTCCTCGTAAATATCATAAACACCACGTTCGTTATGGAACTTATCCCAGTATTCCTTATATAGTGGGCGCGGATTATGGTTACAAGTCTGGTCAAAGGTATATTGCACCCAGCTGGAGCCGTCATAGCACATGCCGGCATGCTCGTCATCGCCTTGGCCCTTTTGGACCGGCCAAGACATCAACGCCGCAGCTTCCGCAATTCTCGCTGCGCCTTTACCTTTCTTTGATTGATTCGAACAATAAGTTTTACTCTTATCTTTTCCGTCAGTAGTTTCTATCCTGCCGGCCGTCGTCGTACGCATACCGTCAACGATAATACTCTTGGCTTTTTCGAGTTCCTCGGATTCAATTTTTATTTCTTTCTTCTCATCGTCGGTAAGCTTTGAATATTCTTTATATTTATCCTTAAAGACATATTCGTCTTCTTCGTCTTTGACGTATTCGATTACTTTATCGGCAACACCTTTTCCGTCCGGATGACGCCATTCAAAATCGTCAAGCGTCTTCGAAATAACGTCGTCGTAAGGATTATCCTCATCTGCCATCCAGAGTGCAAACTTTAGAAGTTCCTCAATCTGGTCGTCAGTCATGTCATATTTAACAGTGTTACCACCACTCAGATCGCTGGTAGTAGAGAAGTCATTATTTGTGCCAGCTATCGATTTCGAGGTGCAGACATAATCTTTAAACTTCTCATATTCTTTCCTACCAAATTCCGCGCGCGCGGCATCATTTGGATTGGCTGGGCGTTCATACTTATGCAAGAAATAGACCGCAGCCTCACCCGGATCGCTCATATTTTTGAAAGCTTCAAGATCAAAATCCCAGTGTTCTTCGAGCATCTTATACATCCATTCAACTTCAAATTCGACCAAGCGGTCAAAGTCCGTATCGCCAATCAAAGCCAACAAAGCATCACCACCAGTC
Organism: Candidatus Saccharimonadota bacterium; assembly: GCA_024402845.1. Taxonomy (GTDB): domain Bacteria; phylum Patescibacteriota; class Saccharimonadia; order Saccharimonadales; family Saccharimonadaceae; genus UBA2834. The sequence goes on from JAKSSY010000022.1 coordinate 8,936, forward strand.
TCTGCGCCATTCATCGGGAGGCCAGAACAACCGCCAAGGCTATATGTACTCGGGTCAGAGAAATATTTCATCAAATCTGGCGCTTCTTCATTGATGTGGTTTAAATATTCTGCGCGTCCAGCCGTAATACCAAATGCGCCAACACCTGTTGGGGCGCCAGTCTGACTTTCATTGTGGTCGCGATAATATTCAAAAGATGGCCAACCATTTGTCCACGACTTTGTATTGAAGTCGTAAGGATTAAGCCAAGTACAAGACTCTACGCCAACCGGATTATAACCACCTTCGCTATCGATGTTGCCCATAATACCAGCGGCAGGCGCCACGCCAAAGTGATTGGTCAGTGCAGACCAATATTTTTGCGGAGCCGTATCGCCACAAAGAGAGCCAGAGCAACTCTTTGGCAGAGTGTCCTTAATCGCCTGCAAGTACGCATCGTAGCCCGCATCTATATAATGCACGCCATCACTTGCAAACCATTCGTCCTTAACCTGAGACGCCCAGTCGCCGACCGAAAGATTATTCTCGGTCTTTGCTCTATCGAGCAACATCTCGTTTACTGTCGAATAATCATAATGATATGCGCTCGTGTAGTTAATAGTCCTAGAAGTCATAATAATAACTTGCGAGCTGCCGGCAAGTTTCAGAACTTCATCCAAGGCATCCTTCGTCCATGCCTCATTTGCTCCTAGCGCAAAAACCAAAAATGGGCGAAGTTCATTTCGACTTACAATTCCCTTAAGGATGTCTATACCGCCAGGACCACCATTGGCACCATTGTCCTTCGTCAGCGCCTTGCCGCTCTGCACGTAAGAACTCTGGTCGTTATAACTAGGGCCATAATCGACGCCAGGGAAGAACTTTTCCAGCCTTTCTTTGGTCGAAAGCGCCGTCAAAGAGTCGCCAATCCAGGTAATTTTGTCACCGGATGGAGTAATACATGTTTTATTTGGGTCATTTTCGCAATCTTCTGGGTCGTAGAAAATAATATCGTTTGCAGCGAACTTATCGAGGATATCTTCCGTCAAGGCAGCAGCTCGAAGCGGCTGAATCAGTAAAGAAAAGATAATAAACAAGATAAATGCACTATATAGTACACCCCCTTTAAAAGATAACCCACGTCTACACATCCTAGTTAAATATTATCATATTTTTGCTTATGCTATATCTTTATACATAAAAGATCTTTGGATAATTCCATACGAAGACGAAAGTCAGAATCATAGATAACCTCTTTTCCATTCTTTTTAGCAAACGCAATTTCTTTCTTTACCTGTTTGCCGATATACCCATCAATATCCAGTACATAAATAGCATCAGATAGCTC
>JAKSSY010000023.1 GCA_024402845.1 Candidatus Saccharimonadota bacterium
ATGGACAACCAGCCGCAGAAGTCGAGCAGGAGCTTTTGAAATTTGTCGAAAAGAACTTCGGCGAGACTGTTTATTTGGCAGGGAATTCCATTCATCAGGATCAGAAATTTATTGAGCGCGAATGGCCAAAGCTAAACGCGAAGTTGCATTATCGTCAGTTGGATGTGAGCGCCTGGAAAATTTATTTTGAGAATGCTTTGCATCGCAAGTTTATGAAGCCAGAAAATCATCGCGCACTTGATGATATTCGTGGCAGCATTGAGGAGTTGAAATGGTACTTGAAGATGATATCCTAAAATACGCCTCTGGGCTCGAGAATGTTTCGATGCGCGAAGAAAAGGGGATGAGAATTTTCTCGCGCGGGGAAAGAATCTTTGCGTTATATGAGCCGGGCACTAATCCACTTCGCGTGCAAGTGCGCTGCGATCGCAAGCTTAGCAAGACTCTGCAAGAGCGATACGAAAGCGTGATGGAGAGTCGCGCTTTGGGTCGTAATGGTATTGAGATTATCTGCTCCGGGCAGCTTAGTGATGATGAGGTAATTGATTTGGTTCGTCACGGGTACGAAGAATCAATGCCAGAAGAATAGAAATCGACATAAAAAATATCTCCCTTTGCGGGAGATATTTTTGTTTTAATGTGTATCACTATAATCTTTGAATAGTTTTTGAAGTGTTTCAAGGTCGCGCATGGAGTTGTCTAATGCCTGAGCGTAGTCGTCATTAGTAGACTTTGCGCGTGCTTGTTGTTCGAGAGAAATCAACATGGACAATTGATAGGCGGTTTCGCTAGCAAGAGTTTTGTCTAGCTGGCCGTTGAGCTTTGCATCTTCGAAGGTTGTCATCAAAGCCGTCATGGTGCCGGAGTTTTCTTCGGTTACTTTGTTGCTAGCCTTTGAGGCATCTGGATAATATGAGTCGATAGCGGCAAGAGTTGTATCCATGGAAGACGTCATTTGGACAACGTAGGTGCGAAGATCGGAAGATTTTAATCTATCGGCGTATTCTTCGTATGGACTTTCATCTCCGATAATGCTGGAGATACGTGCGTATACGGTCTGATGAATTTCAGCGACCTCATTATTTTTTGCGCTAAGAATGCCACCAATTACGACCATTGCGATAACGGCGACTGCCGCTGCGGCGATGAGCTTAATCATGAGTGGAGTCAAGATTGGCCCAGCTGAAAATTTCTTTTTGCTTTTTACGGCGATTTCGTCAAGATAAGCTTTGTTGTCCATAAGGACATTATAGCATAAACGCTTAGCGAAACACTATCTCCTTTTGGGCCTGCTCGGTGTAGTAGCTATGGGGGTCGCATATCTGTTTTGTGGGTGGTATAATTTTTTGTATGGAGGATGCGAAAGAGGAGATACGCGCGAGGTTAGCTGTAGAGGATGTAGTTGGGCAATATATCGAGCTGAAGCGTGCGGGTCGAAACTTTAAAGGGCATTCACCTTGGGGGGCTGACCGGACGCCAAGTTTTATGGTTTCGCCAGATAAAGGGATTTGGCATGATTTTTCGAGCAATAAAGGCGGCGACATTTTTACATTTGTAATGGAGATGGAGGGCTGTACTTTTCGTGAGGCGCTAGAAAAGCTTGCGCAGCAGGCTGGCGTCGAATTGAGGCGCTATTCTGGAGACGATAAAAAACAGGCGGCGCACAAAGCGCGTCTTTTTGAGGTGTTAGAGCTTGCGACGAAATATTTTCAGTATTGTCTGTCGAAAAACAAGTCCGTGATGCAGTATGTTTTCTATAAGCGCAACATGAACAAAAAGACGGTCGAGAATTTCCGGATTGGTTATGCACCGCAGTCTGGCGATGCGCTAAAGAAATTCTTAATCAAGCGCGGTTTTACGAAGCAGGAAATGGAAGACGCTGGTCTTTTGAATCAATATGGCGGGGATTTGTTTAGGGGGCGCATGACGATTCCGTTGATGGACGTAGGTGGGCGAGTGATTGGTTTTACGGCGCGCATTTTGAATGACAAGGACAAGAATTCGCCAAAATATCTGAATACGCCGGAGACGATTTTGTATAACAAAGGTCGTCACATTTTTGGCCTAAGTCAGGCAAAAGACGCAATTAGACGGACGGATTATGTGGTGGTGGTTGAGGGGAATATGGATGTGATTTCCTCGCATCAGGCAGGTGTAAACCAGGCGGTGGCAACAGCCGGTACGGCAATGACCGAGATGCACCTAAAGAGCTTTGCGCGTATGACGAAAGATATTCGTTTGGCATACGATGGCGATGAGGCCGGAATTAGAGCGGCGGAGCGAGCAATTTCGATGGCATCGAAGTTTGGCATATATCTTTCAGTGATTGATGACTATCATGGATGCAAGGATGCGGATGAATTAATTCAGAAGGATCCGAAGTTATGGCAAGAAGCGGTGAATAGTTATCGTCCAGCGCTTGAATGGCTACTTGAGAAATACGAGTCAAAGTATAACTTGCGTACCGAGAAAGGCTTCCAGGAGTATGCGACCGAGACGAAGAAGTTGATTGACCAAATCGATCCAGAAGACACGGTGCTTAGAGAGAAATATGAACGAATAGCGGCAGAGAGGTTGGGAATTTCTTTGGAGGCGTACCGCGCAAAGAAAGTGGAAGCGCCGGAGAAGAAGAAGCTAAAGAAGGTTAATGTTGTGGGAAATACAACATTTGAAAGTAAGGCCGAAAAGAGCTTGGCGGCGCTCGTGAAGATTGGAAAACTTGATGCCGAGGGTATAGAGGTGCGCGATTATAACGAGGGCGAACTTAGTTTAATCTTTGAGCAACAATATCAGAATTTTGGACCAGAGGAGTTGAAGCGAGAATTGAAGAATATCACGCGGCGCGTAATAGATGAGCGGGCAACCGAGGAACGAAAAGAGCTCGAAGAAGAAATCCGCAAGGCCGAAGAGGCTGGCGACGATGCAAAAGTGGGGGAATTAATGCAAAAAATGAGCAAACTTTTGCGCAAAAAATAGACATGTTGTAAAAATTATGCTATATTTCACCTAAATGCTGGATAAGCGGACTTATTTTGCTAGTCCATCCAGGAAGAAGTATAAATTGATCAAAACTATACAAAAACTTTTAAAACAAAATTTGCAAACGGGTGGGTGTTTTGTTGGTAAAAAATAATAGGAAAAGAAAATGGACGAAGACGATAAAGATTTGCGTTTGGATGACGATATGATGGATGAGCCTACGCTCGACGATATGGGCGATGAAGGCGACGAGGATTTGAACGTAGATTTAGATTCTGTAACTTATGATGAGGTGTCCGACGACTCGGTAAAACTTTATCTCCGCGAAATTGGTAAAATTCCACTCCTTTCTTCGGAAGAAGAATACGAATTGGCTCAGAAAATTATCCACGGCACACCAAAAGAGCAAAAGAAAGCCAAAGATAAAATGGCCGAATCGAACATGCGCCTCGTAGTTTCGATTGCAAAGCGTTATTCTGGCCGTGGTTTGGATTTCTTGGATTTGATTCAGGAAGGTAATACTGGTTTGCTTCGTGCAGTTGAAAAGTTTGATCCAGATAAGGGTTTCAAGTTTTCTACTTATGCGACATGGTGGATTCGTCAGGCAATTACCCGTGCAATCGCAGATCAGGCTCGTACGATTCGTATTCCAGTCCACATGGTAGAGACGATTAATAAAGTTCTTCGCACTCAGCGCCGTTTGACCCAGGAACTTAACCGTGAACCATCTACGGAAGAAATTGCCGAAGCGATGGGCGTGGAACCAGAGAAGATTGAATACGTGATGAAGATTAAGCAGGATATTGCTTCGCTTGATGCTTCTGTTGGCCGCGATGGCGATGATGACGATTCGTCACTTGGTGATTTTATTGAGGATGAAGACCGTGTTTCGCCGGAAGATTCCGCTACAACACAGCTTTTGAAAGAGCAGATCGCATCGATTCTTTCTACTTTAACTGATCGTGAACAGAAGATTATTAAGATGCGCTTCGGCATCGGTGGCGGAAAGAGCCATACACTTGAGGAAGTTGGCGCAGAGTTCTCCGTTACACGTGAACGTATCCGCCAGATAGAAGCAAAGGCATTAGCAAAGCTTCGCAAGAATAAGGAAACGAAGAAGCTTCACGAATACTTGAAGTAGTATCCTGGTAAGATTATGAGGGCCGCCCAGTCGTTATGGGCGGCTTTTTGTTTTTAGTTTTTTATTTGCAATTTTACATAAACATAAGTACAATAAAGTATATGGAACAAAGTGGGCAGGTGAATATGGGTGCGGCTCCAATGCCACAAGCACCTACGGCAGCTCCAGTAGCAATGCCGCAACAGATGGATATGCAACAACCGATGGCGCAGCCGATTCCGGCTCCTCAGGCCATGCCTCCCGCTGTAGAAAATACCCCTGCGGCGGCCCCGATTGCGATGTCTCCTGTAGATCCAGTAGCGCAACAAGCTCAAGCCCCACAACAATCTTTTTCCATACAGGCAATTAGTAATACTGTTCCAAATAGCGAAGTACGCATCGAAAGCCTACTCGAGGAATGCGTACGCACAAAAGCATCCGACCTTCATATTCAGGTGGGTTTGCCTCCGATTTTGCGTATAGATGGTGCTTTGCAACCAGTTTCTGGCTATGGTGATCTCGATGAAGGGACAGTTGAACGTCTAGTATTTGCAACGCTAGAAGAAGACCAGAAACAGATTTTGATTAAGGATAAGGAATTCGACTATTCCTTTTCGTTCGGTGATCTTGGCCGTTTCCGCGTTAACGCCTTCCATGAGAAGGGTAATATTGCTGGCGCATTCCGTTTGATTCCAAATGAGATTCAGTCCATTAATGAACTCGGCATGCCGTCCATTGTGACGAGCTTCGCTGATTTTCCACGTGGTTTGGTGCTTGTGACTGGTCCTACCGGCTCCGGTAAGTCCACTACACTTGCAGCACTCGTGGATAAAATTAACCGCGAAAAGACGGCTCACATTATTACAATCGAGGATCCAATCGAGTTTACGCATAAGTCTATTCGTTCTGTGGTTGTACAGCGCGAAGTTCACTATGATACCTACTCGTTTTCGGCAGCGCTTCGTTCGGCGCTTCGTGAAGACCCTGACGTTGTGCTTATTGGTGAGATGCGCGACCTTGAGACTATTTCTGCCGCAATTACGATTGCAGAAACTGGTCACTTAGTGTTTGCGACGCTACACACCAACTCTGCCTCTCAGTCTATTGACCGTATGATTGACGTATTTCCGCCGCATCAGCAGCCGCAGGTGCGCTCGCAGCTATCTAACATCTTGCAGGCAATTTGCGCACAGCGTCTTGTACCAGCAATTGGTGGTGGCCGTGTTGTAGCAGCAGAGATTTTGATTGCAAACCCAGCCGTTCGTTCGGTTATTCGTGAAGGCAAGACTCATCAGCTTGATACGATTATTCAGACTGGTGCAGATCAGGGTATGCAGACAATGGACCGTACGCTTGTTAAATTAATCCAAACCGGCGTGATTACCTACGATACCGCTAGGGAATTCGCGGTCGATTTGCAAGAGTTTGAAAGGTTAGCTCGCGGATGAAACGTTTTGCCTATAAAGCTAAGGAATCTAGCACTGGTAAAGTCATTAAAGGTACGATTCAGGCCGAGACTGAGCGTGTTGCTGGTAAGCTTTTGGTTGATCGTGGATATGTACCAGAATCCCTCAAGGAAGAGGGTAATGGTTTTGGCGAAAAGCTAAATAAGGTTACTACAAAAGACCGCATTAACTTTACGCGTCAGTTCGCAACGCTTGTTGGTGCTGGTCTTCCGATTGCACAGTCGCTTCGTACTGTTTCGGAGCAGACTAGTAATAAGGCAATGAAGTCCGTTATCGAAGAGATTTTGGCGGATGTTGAGTCTGGCCGTGCTCTTGGCGATGCATTCGGCAAGCATCCTGATGTCTTTAATAACGTTTATCTTTCTTTGATTAAAGCCGGTGAAGTTTCTGGTACACTTGATGAATCTCTTCGTCGTATTGCGACCCAGGAAGAAAAAGACGACAAGATGATGGGCAAGATTAAGAGTGCAATGGCGATGCCTTTGATTACTTTGGGCGTTATTATTGTAGTCTTTATTTACATGATGCTTGAAGTTGTTCCGCACGTTGAATCTTTGTATAACGACCTTGGTGAAGAATTGCCTGGCCTAACTTTGGCATTGGTGGCGATTAAGGACTTCATCATTGCCTTCTGGTGGCTAGCTTTGATTGTGATTGCGTTCTTCGTGATGGGCGTGATGCAGTTCTTGAAGACAGAGCCTGGCATTAGGGCATCGGCTACCTTTAAGCTTAACGTGCCGATGTTTAATGGGCTTCTCAGGATGCTCTATATGGCTCGCTTCGCGAGGATTGCGCAGATTCTTCTTTCTACTGGTGTTGCCGTACTTGATACGCTGGAAATTGCCGGTAACGCGGCGAACAACGTCGTGGTTGAGGATTCCGTAAAAGCGGCCGCGCAAGAGGTGCAAGGCGGTAAGACACTTTCTGATGCGCTTCGCGATAAGCCTTATATAGATCCGATGGTTTACCAGATGGCTGCAATTGGTGAGCAGTCTGGTAAGATGGACGAAATGCTTGGTAAGGCAGCGCAGGTTTTCGAAGATGAGCTTGATGAAAAGATTGCGACTTTGTCTGCAATGATTGAGCCGGTAATGATGATTTTGCTTGCTATTGTTGCGGGTCTCTTGGTGGGTGGTGTCCTATTCCCAATCTACGCTCTCGTTAATTCGATTGGCTAGTATTTACCATTCTGTTCCTCTTGTGGAAAAGTCTGTGGAAAAAATTAAGCTTGATTTTAGCATAAGAATTATGTATAGTTTAGTTAAATGCAGTTTTGCAATTGGTAATCACTCGGTGGGTATCTGAGTAGCCAAAAGGCAATTACTGGTTGCAAAAATAAAAAAGGAGCATAAAATGACAACAAAAAATAAAAAAGGCTTTACGATCATCGAGGTAGTCTTGGTTCTTGCTATCGCGGGTCTTATCTTCTTGATGGTCTTCATCGCTCTCCCAGCATTGCAGCGTACGCAGCGCAATACTCAGCGTGAGGATGATATGGCACGTGTTATCAGTGCTATTAACGACTTCCAGACCAATAACAATGGTAAGACGCCGTTCAACATCACGGGTACTAGTGCGTCTAGTGCGCTTTCAAACTTCGTTACTCGCTATATAGACAGTGAATGTACTGGCGGTCAGTCTAACAACATTACTACCTTCACCTCTTGTGGCGCTCAGTTCCTCGATCCAGATGGTCAACCATACCAGATTAAGTATGTTGGTGAGGTTGGTGCTGCTACCGGTGGTGTTACAGCTGGTAATATTACGAGCCACCTAAAGAAGGATGCTAATAATACTGCTTCTGCTACGTTCGACCATGTATTCTATGGCTCTACTAACGCAGGCTGTGGCGATGAAGGTGTCGTTGTAGCTGGTACTGTTGTACGCCAAGTTGCTATCTTCTTCGTAGAAGAAGGTGGTGCTATCGCTTGTAACGATAACCACTAATCTTTAGTGAACTAAAAAGAGCTCCGGAAGGGGCTCTTTTTGTATTGTATAATAATAGATATGGAAAGATTTTTTGCGATTTTATCGTTATTTATTTTTGGGGCGGCTTTTGGTTCGTTTGCCTGCTGTCAGGTCTGGAGAATTCGCAAGAATGACAAGTCTAAATGGTCTCATTGCATGAACTGTAAGTATCAGTTGCAGTGGTATGACAATATCCCGATTATTAGCTGGCTCGCTTTGGGCGGGAAATGCCGCAAGTGTCGCAAAAAAATCGGTTATGCAGAAATCCTTGCAGAAGTTGGCGTAGCTCTGCTGTTTGCTCTTAGCTTTGTATTTTGGCCAGCACGGGATCAGTTATTGCTATTAAATATTTCAGAAATTATAAAATTTGTACTCTTTTTGGCGCTAATTGTTATTGATACGATTTTGTTTATATATGATGCGAAATGGCGCGAAATGCCAACTAAGCTGCTGATAGGTGCGTGTGCCGTGGCGGCAGTATTTTGTGGCGCGTCGGTTTGGCAATCCTACAATCTGCACGGCGACTATAATTGGTTGAGTTTCGTGCTCGGATTGCTATTCTTGCCGGGGATTTATTATCTGCTTTATAAAATCAGCAAAGAAACGTGGGTGGGCGGCGGTGATTGGATTTTATGTTTGTCGATTGCATTCGTGCTAGGTAATATGTGGTTATCACTGTTCTGTCTGTTTATTTCAAATATGATTGGCTGCATTGTAATGCTTCCAATAGTGAAGTCGAAAAAGAAAAAGCGCGTAATGATTCCATTTGGGCCGTTTTTGATTGCGGGGTTTTTACTAGTCTTTTTCTTGCAGGATATTATCATTAATTTCATAGGCTTCTGATGTACGTCGCGGATTTGATTAATGAGTTTTTGGAATCGCTTGAGGTTGAGAATGGACGTAGTAGGTATACGACGCGTAATTATGAATTGTGCTTGTCGCGTCTACTTGAATTCCAGAATGAATTTAATCCAGAAGATGATTTGAAGCCGACGGATATTACGCAAGAATGGTTACGTAAATATCGTTTGTGGTTAAATAGATATCAGACAGAGAAGGGGAAGGGTTTGTCTGTGACGACGCAGGCTTACCATTTGATTGCGTTGCGCGGGTTTTTGAAGTATCTTGCGAAGAGAAATATAAAATCTCTTGATCCTGTGTTGGTGGAGCTTCCGCGCACGCACCGTCCGCAGGTTACGTTTTTGCACGTGGACGAGATAGACAGGATATTAGCCGAGATTCCGCTTGATACTGAAGATGGTTTGCGGGATCGTGCGATATTCGAACTGCTATTCTCGACTGGTTTGCGTATCTCAGAGTTAACGGGGCTAAATCGTGGCGATGTAAATCTTACGCGACGTGAATTTATGGTGCGCGGTAAAGGACAAAAAGACCGTCCAGTGTTTATTTCGCAATCCGCGGCGGATGCGGTGCAGGACTATCTTGATGAACGCAAAGACAAATTGCCTGCGTTGTTTTTGAATAATTCACGTAATCAGCCAATGGTGGGTACGAGCGGCGATTATCGTCGCTTAACGCCGCGTAGCATTGAACGTATTATTAATAAGTATGTGCGCGCAGCTGGGATTACGAAGCATGTGACGCCTCATACCTTGAGGCATTCATTTGCAACGGATTTGCTTATGAATGGGGCGGATCTTCGTTCGGTGCAATCACTGCTTGGACATTCAAATATTTCGACGACGCAAATATATACACACGTGACGGATCCGCATCTGAAAGACATCCACGAAAAGTTTCATAGTGACGTAAAATAACAGATAAGCCCCTCAAATGGGGCTTTTTGGTATATAATGGCAAAAAGGGAGAAATGTATGGCAGACAAAAATGACGCCAAAGATCAGAAAAACGGTAAGGCTGCAGCAAAAGTTGCCGCAGGAGAAAAAGTTGTTAATGCATGGAATGTCGGTTTCAATAAGACCAATAATCCAGATGGTTTAATTCAGCGCACGCTGATTATTTTTAAACCTGATGCAGTTCAGCGTGGTATTGTTGGTGAGATTTTGAATCGCTTTGAACGTGTCGGTCTTAAGATTGTCGGCACAAAGATGGTAAATCCAGATAAGGATCGCTACTATCATCACTATGAAGGCATTTCCAAGATGGTTTCTCGCCGTGGCCAAAAAGCATTTGATCTCGTTGTCGACTTCATGACTTCTGGTCCAGTTATTATGATGGTACTAGAAGGCGTAGAGGCAATTCCAGTAGTACGTAAGATTGTTGGTTCTACTGAGCCAATGGCCGCAGATATGGGTACCATTCGCGGTGACTTTGCGCACGTAAGCTTTGGTTATGCTGATGCACGCAATGAAGGTGTTGCAAACTTGATTCATGCTTCCGGCAACCCAGAAGAAGCAGAGCAGGAAGTCTCCTACTGGTTTGCTCCAGAAGAAATTCAGATTTATAAGACACTTGCAGAACGCTTTACGCGCTAATAAGAAAACATTTGAAAGAGCCTCTACAGGGGGCTCTTTTTTTGTTAAAATAAATGTGTTGGCCCGGTAGCTCAATGGATAGAGCGGCTCCGTCCTAAGGAGAAGGTTGTGCGTTCGACTC
>JAKSSY010000024.1 GCA_024402845.1 Candidatus Saccharimonadota bacterium
CCTCGACGAGCTCGACTAGATCTGGATCAGCAAGATCCATCTTGTTCAAGAAGACAATGATCTTTGGAACGTTAACCTGGTGAGCCAAGAGAACGTGCTCACGGGTCTGTGGCAAAGCACCATCGTTTGCAGCGACTACGAGAATAGCACCATCTACCTGAGCGGCACCGGTGATCATGTTCTTAATGTAGTCTGCGTGGCCTGGCATATCTACGTGTGCGTAGTGGCGCTTTTCAGATTCGTACTCCTGATGGGAAGTAGCGATGGTAATACCACGAGCCTTTTCCTCTGGAGCGTTATCGATCTGATCGTAAGCAACAGGCTTGTTAATCTCGGAAGGAAGTTTCTTCGCGAGAACAGCAGTAATAGCAGCCGTCAAAGTGGTTTTACCGTGGTCAACGTGGCCCATGGTACCGACATTGATATGTGGCTTGCTACGGTCAAAATCTGCCATAGTTTATTTTTCTCCTTTATATTGTTAATAAATTTTGAGCACTAATATTAACCAGCCCAAAAGTCTATATGTGATTATTCTATTATATTTTGCCAATTGTGTAAAGCGAAAAACCTGAAATTACAGATTATTTTGAGCCGAACTCTTATTGACTAGTTTTTATGTTTATTGTATAGTTTATGCACTATTGCTCTTTGAGTAGTAGGAGTTGCGTTAACGTGAATCTTCGGATTCATTTTCCTTTTTGTGTAGGAGGGAGAAATGTTGATTTTTATTATCCTGTTATTTGTGTTTCTTGGTATCTGTGTCGCTGTTGCAAAATTCTCTGACGGTGGTCAGACCTATCATCTGAAGCAGGAATACGCTTGCCGTCGTCCGAACGGCTACCTTGTCGCATACATCGATTGCAAGGCTGTTTTTCCGCCCAGAAGTAATACTTTCGATATTCTCGGCGAGGTCGCCTCTGAACTGCTGCATGACTGCATCGACTTAGATGAAGACATGATTTTGGCCTGCGTCTATGCGCGTGACTACATCGAAAAAGGCCTTCGCCGCGAAATCAGTGATCGTGGCGGTCGTATCGAGCATCTCAACGTAAAAGTCTCTTGGCATGCTTAAACTTGCAACTTCTTTGCTCTACCCCTCCCCAACGGGAGGGGCTTTTTCATGTTTTTTCTCTCCGCACAAAAAGACCGCCCTTTTACGAGCGGTCTTATTTGTTAACTACTTAGAGTTGCGTTTTTCGATGATTTCTTGAGCGATGTTCGGTGGAACTTCCTCATAACCACTGAGCTCCATAGTGGAAGCTGCACGCCCCTGGGACATACCACGAAGGTCGGAGGTGTAACCAAACATATTTGCTAGAGGTACGAAGCCAGTGATGACCTTTACGCCATTGTCGCGATCTTCCATTGCGTCGATGCGGCCGCGGCGAGAGTTCAAGTCACCAATTACGTCGCCCATGAAGTCTTCTGGGGTAGTAATTTCAATCTTCATAACTGGCTCAAGAAGAACTGGTTTAGCTTTCTTGACACCTTCGCGAGTTGCAAGAACACCAGCAAGGTGGAACGCGAGCTCGGAGGAGTCTACGTCGTGGTAGGAACCATCATAGAGGGTAGCCTTTACGTCGAGTACTGGATAACCAGCGATAACACCACCTTCGAGGGTTTCCTTGATACCTTCCATGACTGGCTTGCGATATTCGAGAGGCACAACACCACCCTTAATCATATCGACAAACTCGAAGCCCTTACCAGCTTCATTTGGCTCAAACTTGACCCAAACGTCACCGTACTGACCACGACCACCGGACTGCTTGATGTGCTTACCTTGAGCTTCGGCAGTGCCACGAATGGTTTCGCGGTAGGCAACCTGAGGTTCGCCAGTATTACATTCAACGTTAAATTCGCGTTTGAGACGATCGATAATAATATCGAGGTGAAGCTCGCCCATACCGGAAATAATGGTCTGGCCGGATTCTTCGTCGGTGTGAACCTTGAAGGTTGGGTCTTCTTCTGCAAGCTTACCGAGACCGATTGCCATCTTTTCCTGGTCAGCCTTAGACTTTGGCTCGACAGCGATGGATACTGGTGGATCTGGGAATTCGATAGATTCGAGAAGAATTGGATGAGCTGGATCACAAAGGGTGGTACCAGTAGTGGTGTCCTTGAGACCTACGACGGCTGCGATATCGCCTGCGCCGATTTCGGTAATATCGTCACGCTTGTCAGCGCACATACGTACGAGACGACCAACGCGCTCTTTGTTGCCGGTGGTTGCGTTAAGAATATAGGAGCCAGCTTCGAGCTTACCAGAGTAAACGCGGATGAAGATGAGCTTACCTACGAATGGATCGGTTGCAATCTTGAATGCGAGAGCGGTTAGAGGCTCTTTTTCGTCGCTGTGGCGGACAATATCTTCGCCGGTCTTTGGGGACTTACCAAGAATTGCTGGAATATCCATTGGGGATGGCAAGAAATCAGTTACGAGGTCGAGAACCTTCTCTACGATAACGCCGCGACCATCGCCACCGGTTACGAGGAAGAATTGACCATCAATGACGCGCTTGCGGAGAGCGGACTTGAGTTCGTCTACGGTAATTGCGTCTTCACCTTCGCTGAAGAATTTCTCCATGAGGGCTTCGTCTGCCTGGACGGCTTCTTCTACGAGCATGGAGCGATAGCGCTTTGCCTTTTCGAGCATGTCTGCTGGAATTTCACCAACAGTAAGCTCGTGGTCTGCGTATTCCTTGTAGGTGTAAGCCTTCATTTCGATAAGGTCTACGACGCCGCAGATATCCTTTTCGAAGCCGATTGGAAGGTGAATTGCGTAAGCGTTCTTGGAAAGACGCTTGTGAATAGATTCGAGGGACTTGTAGAAGTCGCCACCGATTTGGTTGATCTTGTTAACGAAGCAAACGCGTGGAACGCCATATTTGTCTGCCTGGCGCCAAACGGTTTCAGACTGAGCTTCGACGCCCATCTTACCATCGAATACCACGACGGCACCATCGAGAACGCGAAGGGAGCGCTCTACCTCTGCGGTAAAGTCGATGTGGCCTGGGGTATCGATAATGTTGATTTTGTGACCCTTCCAGTAAGCGGTAACAGCAGCGGAAGTAATGGTAATACCACGTTCCTTTTCCTGTTCCATCCAGTCAGTAGTAGCACCACCGGTGTCACCCTTAACTAGGTCAATTTTATGTTTGAGACCGGTACGATAAAGAATCGCCTCGGAGGTGGTAGTCTTACCCGCGTCGATATGGGCAATGATACCGATGTTCCTATACTTCGATAGGTCTGTAACTTTTTCTGCCATATAATTCCTTATTATTTTTTAGACAATAGCAATAAATGCTTCACTAAAGCTTTCTATAATATTAACATATTTCCAACAAGCTGTAAAAGGGTTTTAAGCAAAGAAAATGCTCCGGCGCGCAGGCCGGAGCGGAGTTGAGTAGCGTTGCTACTTCAGACGGTTGACGATACTTCTTGCACAAGAGCCGACGATAACGGCGCCATCACGAACTGTGTCGAGTCCGATCTTGGCCAAACCAATAGCGGCGAGACCTCCCACGGCTAAACCCGCGAAGAGGACTGTTTCGATAGCAACTGCACCAGCAGTCTTTTTCACCTCCTTGGTATTGATATGAATACCATCGTTCTCTTTTACGAAGTACTTGTCTTTCATTTTTTTAATACCCTTCATACTTTCACCTCCGAGTATTTTTGCATGAGCCCATCAAAAGGTACTCTGTTGACAGATACTCCATTATAGCACAGATTTGGCATTTTGTCAAGATGGACGGGTCGTGATGATGGTCTGGCCGAGGTCGTTCTTTAGAGTAGATGGCGTCTTGCAGCTAAAGTCTAGATGAACCGAATAGTATTTCCCTTTATATACGCGATCAAAGTCAAAAACGCCTTTATTTGTGGTTTTTCGGACCCTTAAGGCGCCCTCCGCAATAACAATGTCCTCGCGCCAAAGCTTGATGAGTTTACGATAAAAATTTAGTACAGAGTCTGGATTATGGTCTTGCAAAACATAATCCGCCCAGTCGATTGGTCGGCGCGCATTATCGCGCGAGCTTTTTTTGACGATACGCATTGCTTGCGCTTTGGTTTTGCCCTCCTTGCGGAGGCGTTGGTACATCTGACGTGACTGTACGCCAGGATAATCATCGATGTTGTCGCTGAGTTCCGGATTTGCGAGACCCAACTCTTGCCCCTGATAAATGCATGGATTATAGCTTGGCAATAAGAATTCTAGCATCGCGAGAACCTTTGGATCTGTATCAAAACGGCTAACGGCGCGCGGCGTATCATGCGTCTCTAGTGCCATTGAAAATTTCTTTTCTGGTGTCCACTTGGCTAGCTTCTTGAACCAGTGCTTATAATGGATCTTCTGGATTTTGTCTTTCATTGAGAAGATAGTATCCGCTGCATCAAGCGTGCCGATATTGAAGCTTGCATCAAAGGCTTTGCGCGTAAGCTCGCGAAATTTCGCCTTGCTCATGAAATCGCCGCCGACCGGTTCCGCAACCGTAAATATCTTTTCGTGGCTAAATAATTTCTCAAGAATGTCGACGGTTTGCGTAGTCTGATAGTAATTAAAGAAGCCAGCAATCCTTGGCAAATATCCAGGCTTGAAGGCGCTGTCTGCTAGGATATTTGCGGAATCTACACGAAATCCCGCTACGCCGCGACTAGACCAAAAATGAATGATATTTTTGAACTCTTTGACGACGCGTGGATTGTAAAAGTTTAAATCTGGCTGCGTTTTGTCGTATAGGTGCAGATAGTATTTGCCGCGAATCTGATCGTAGTCGAAGGCTGGTCCGCCAAAGAATGAATTCCAGTTTAATGGTTTGTCGCGCCAGACATAATAATCCTTGTACCAAGGGTCGTGTTTTTGTGAGGCTTTGAACCATTCGTGTTCGGAAGAAGTATGATTTAGTACTAAATCCAATAAAATGCCGATGTTATATTTATCGCAAACTGATATTAGGTGGCGGAAGTCGACCATGTTGCCAAAACGCGGATCGATCTTGCAATAATCCGCCACATCATAGCCGCCATCAACCCAAGGACTCAAAAAGATAGGGCTCAGCCAAATATAATCTACGTCCAACTTTGCAATGAGGGGGATTTTGTCTGCAATGTCTCTGAGTGTACCGATTGCGGTTGGGTAGATTTGATAAATAAGCTTATGCTTACTCATACTAAAATTTTAGCACAAAAAATATCTCCCCCAAATTGGAGGAGATATTCTGAATCGATTGCGATTAGGCGCGAGCAAAGTGTGCGAATGCACGGTTTGCTTCTGCCATGCGGTGACAATCTTCCTTCTTCTTGAAGGCTGCACCTGCTTCGTTGTAAGCATCTACAATTTCTGCCTCGAGGCGCTTTGCGTAGCTCATACCGGAGCGGGCGCGAGCGGCCTGTACGAGCCAGCTCATTGCAAAGTGAAGTTGGCGATGGCCTGCAATTGGGAATGGAATCTGGTAGTTAGCACCACCAACACGGCGGGACTTAACTTCGAAGTCTGGGCTAACGTTCTTGATAGCCTGTTCGAGTACCTCTACTGGGTTCTCACTCTTCAATTTCTTTGCAGCACCTTCGATTGCTTCGTATACTGCGCGCTCAGCGGCATGTTTCTTGCCGTCAAGCATGGACTTATTGATCAAACGCTGTACGAGAGCGCTCTGATACTTGCGATCTGGCATAACTTTGCGTTGCAAGCTAGAAGTAACTTTACGTGGCATAACTACTTATCCTCCTTCTTTGCGCCGTACTTAGAACGGCCTTGCTTGCGACCCTGTACACCTTGAAGATCCAAAGTACCACGAACGATGTGATAGCGGACACCTGGAAGATCAGGAACACGGCCACCGCGTACGAGCACTACTGCGTGCTCCTGGAGGTTGTGACCTTCACCGCCAATGTATGCCCAAACTTCCTGACCGTTGGTAAGGCGAACACGAGCGACCTTGCGCAAAGCGGAGTTTGGTTTCTTTGGAGTTTTGGTAGTTACCTTAACGCAGACACCACGCTTGAGTGGAGCGGCCTGCTTGTAGTAACGAGTCTTGAGCGTATTCACGATAGAACCCAAAGCTGGAGCGGAGCTCTTCTTTGCGGCTTTTTTGCGTGGCTTACGCACTAATTGATTGATTGTAGGCACAAAAAATCCTTTTCTCTTGATTAATTTTATTGCTGTAATAGAACCCTGTTGTCCAGCATTAACAAACAGAGTTCACGAAACTCTTTGGAGTATTTTAGCACTTTTCTGCAAGATTTTCAAGCAAGAAAAAGGAGAGCTTTATAGCTCTCCGGTATGGTTTTCCAGGAACTCTCTTTGCCTGCGCAACATGGTCTTCAACCAGTAGCTGCGCGCGTCGCCGTAACTAAGCCTAGATTCAAGCCATTCGATCTTCTCAATTGGTTTCATCTTTTTGATGGCTCGTTCGTTCTTTTCGAATTCCCTACAAAGGTACTTTAAGGTTTTCTTGCTTGGAAATCTATCCATATATACATACCCGCCGAGTTTGGGGTCAATCTCGTCGTGGAGTTGTTTATGGACATCGCAATTAATCTTTACCACAAAACCGCTACGAAGCACTCTACCTTCCGGCCCCAAGCGTAGCCATGCGCGTTCTGGGTAGAGTATATGATGTTTGTTGCGGTGGGTTGTGTGGGGTTTGGCTTTTCCCATTCATGCATCACCGTCCTTTCCATGCCTGGAAAACTGATGTCTATTTTAGACCCTTTTATAGAGTTTAGAAAGCCCCGCTAGAGCGGAGCCACTCTTTAAGACATCAATGATATGTTGTGCGTCAGCGCCAGATGGTCATTGATGGCGCAAAGTCCAACTGAAAGCACATAAAGCATCTTGTGGTACTTTTTGTACTTTTCTAGATCAAGTGCACTGTGGATTGCTGGCAGCAGCCAGCGATGTGTCTCAAGTACGTTCTTGACGATGTTCGCCTCGGGCAATTCCTCGGCCGTAGTCAGATTGTGGTAACGGTCGATTGCCTTGCAGACCAAAGCGTCAGGGTACTCGATTAGGTGTGCATAGGTCAGTGTTTTTGTGACCACCTTCTTGTACTTCTTTTCCGCCTCGGTATCGTTATCTTTAAAATCGTATACGAACGTAAGATGCTTTACGCCGCGCTGGACGTTCTGGTTAAATGGGAGCTGTTCCGGCTCCACCCCACAGTCCTCGCAGACATCATGCAAAAGCGCAATACAAATCTGGTCTTCAGTGTCGGCGCCAAGCGCAATACCAAAGTTCGCAACGAAGAGCGGATGAACAATAAACGGCTGGCCGTTTAGTCTTTTCTGTCCTTCGTGTTTTTCCCATGCATATTCCAATGCACGCTGAGCTTCGGTCATCTTATGATCTTTAAAATATTTTTCGAGACGACGCCTTAAGGCATGCTCGTCATAACCATATTGATACATACGATCTCCCCTTTCCTGAAAATGTGCAACCTCTGTGGTTCTGGGGATTATATAATATTATTTGTTTTTGCGCAAGGCATATATGCTAGCGCTAATTCCGGCCGCTCCGCCAAGAATCAAGACCGCCCAGCCGAAAGTGGCGAGTAGAGACTGATTATATACCTGCAAAAATGGGTATGGTCCGTCAACGACGTAACAAAGGTTAAGAATAATTAATGTACAAGCATACAACAAGGTTGCGCCGATTGGCCACCAGATATCTTTTTTGGCTAGCGCATGCTTTTCTAATAACAGGAACGAAATAATCGATAGAATTGGGCAAATCGTGTGATTATATAGCATCTGGTCCGTAAACATAAAGATATAGAAACCATTTTCTATCATCGGCGAGAGAATGAAGGCCGTAACCAAAATCGTGACGGTAAGCATACAAACCGCAACATATTTTGCGATGCTGACCCATTTCGGGATCTTGCCGCCTTTTATGAGGTAATAAGCCAATATTGCAGAAATTATCAGTGACAGGATATTGCTATCCATAGTGTAATATTCAATCCCGAGCGCATGGCGAACATTTAGTCGAATGATTATACTTACGACTTCCAAGATTACAATAATGATGTTTATTGCGATAGCTGCTTTTCTTTTCATATTAGCCATTTAGTGTTATTTTTGATGCCTCTTTTATGATTTCGTTGATAAACTCCGCTTTTGCGGCTGTATAGCTCTTGCGGTCATCCGCATACTTTTGCGCAAGTTCCTGTTTTAACTGCTCATATTTATTTCTCGCATCAGCATGCTCTCGCATATAATCTCGAAACTTCAGGTAATTATTAAATCGCGTGCTAGTTTTCTCTGAAATATGAATAAAGTGAGTGCGATTTTCTTCTGGGCCTCTTCGGACTAGTACTTCATCTGTGTCGGAATCATCCTTGATTGAGTAGTTCGGGTCTTTTTGGAAGAGTTCACGGTAGTTCTCAAAGTCTTCGAGTCTATCCAGGCCTACTGCGATGTCAATAATCGGCTTCGCAGATATTCCTTCAATGGACGTGGATCCTACATGCTCAATTGGCACGGAATCGCCGAAGATTTGGCGAAGATTCGCTTTTTCTTCCTCGAATTGCTTTGGCCAATTATAATCGTAATCCGATAGTTTCACTTTCCCGACCGCTAGTCCCATAGATTTATTATATAATAGAGCCAAACGGAGGTTTTATGAAAAATAGGTCAAAGATTGATATTTTTTGGATAATATTTTTGCCGCTTATTACAATTTTGATTATTGCTGCAAGTTTTACAGGCATTATTGACGGAAAGTCTCTCATGGAAACAGAACCTAGCCTTGCATCGCAACAGGCCGTTCTTGAAAAGAATATCACCGCAGACGGCTACACTATAAACAATCCGAATATTATCTTGGATCCATATAATAATTCGCCTCTAACCGCCATTATTGCGTTCAAAACGGAAGAGCTTGTACGTCCAACCATAAAAATTGCCGGCAAGGATGATAAGACATCGCTCGAATTCACTTTTGATATTTCCAAAGAGCATATTTTGCCGATTTATGGCTTATATCCAGATACAGCAAACAGCATAACTATTAGCTATGACGGTTTCGAGAAGACCATCACGATAGTTACGGCGCCACTCCCAGAAAACTTCGTTAGCGCAGAGATCAAGACTGCTGACCGCGACCAACTAGATAATCAATTTTATTTCTTCACTCCGTCCAGCAATGGCTACACCTGTGCCTTTGATATTAACGGCGATGTGCGTTGGTACTTGAAGAATAAGGCAATTTGGGACAACACCCGCCTCCAAAATGGGCACATGATTGTAAGCACCGAACGCCTTCAAAATACGCCATATTACCTTACGGGCCTTTACGAAATCGATATGCTTGGCAAAATTCATGCCGAATACAGCTTACCTGGCGGCTATCATCACGATTACTACGAGATGGAAAATGGCAACCTGTTGATTGCGAGCGATAACTTTGATGGCGTAAACGACACCGTTGAAGATTACATCGTCGAAATGAACCGCATGACTGGTGCGATTGAAAAGAAGTTTAACTTAAAGGATGTTCTTCCGGCATCCATAAATACTGGCAACGAAAACTGGTCTAGCGACGACTGGTTCCATAATAATGCCGTTTGGTACGACAAAGATACGAACTCTATCCTGCTATCTGGCCGCCATGCCGACGCCATCGTAAACATAGATTACGAGACTGGCAATCTTCGCTGGATTCTTGGTGATCCAACTGGCTGGCCGGAAGAATATAAGTCTTATTTCTTTACTCCAGTCGGTGATAACTTTGAATGGCAATGGAGCCAGCATGCCGTCATGAAGACGCCGGAAGGCAACGTCTTCCTATTCGACAACGGTAACAATAAGTCAAAAATTGAATCAGAGTACGTTCCGGCCGAGCGTAGTTATTCTCGTGGTGTTATGTATAAGATTGATGAGTACGAAAAGAAGATTGAACAGGTCTGGGAATACGGTAAAGAGCGTGGCGCAGAGTTCTACTCACCATA
>JAKSSY010000025.1 GCA_024402845.1 Candidatus Saccharimonadota bacterium
ATAATTCCGGTTTTTGCTTAACTCTGTCATATTTTAGGTATCTAGCCGTAGTGGCAATTTGGAGAAGATTAGAAAGATAATTTTGAACTGTAACACCAGCCCCAATCACTTTATATGTAGTGTTATTACTAATTATGCCCTCCACGCTACAGATTGCATCGGCATGCGTTCGAATTGCCCCCAGTGTTATCTGGTCATTATTCTTAGAGAAGAACTTAAGCTGATTATTGGGATGATTGTATTTAGAAAAATTATTGTTTGGATCACTATAGCTATTTAGTAAGTCCAGAATATACCTAGTATCAATACGATCTAAGTTCTTTAGCGTCGCAGGAGTTACCTCCGCCATGGTCAAATATTTTACATTCGCCGCAACAAGCTCATCCGCGCCAACTATTTGTGGCCTCACGTTCATATTCCTTACTACATCCAATTCAGTATATGTGACGTTATATGGCGGGAGATTGCTCGAATTTGTTTTGCTCGAAGTGAAACGTACGTTCTGCGTAGTTTTTCCTGTACGGTTATTGAAAATATTCCTTAGATATTTAAGCCTTTTCTGCTCCCTCGAATTTAGACGCCAGCAGAAGTCCATAAACGACAAATCTTGTTCCGATAGACCCAGTTCTTGGTGAAGACTTTTATACTTGCGGATAATAACATTCAATGCTTCCGAGTTCTGGCTTACGAAAAGTACTTTTTCGCCTTTTGCGGCAAGTTCGAATAATAAACTTACTATTAGGTGTGACTTACCCGTTCCTGGAGGACCATACACCACAACATTATTAGAGTTGCCACTTAGAATAGACTCTAGAGTGGACTTTTGTGATGGATCGAGTGAATTAATCGTCGTTTCCATTATTTTAATATCTCCACCCAGGCTTTATCTAAATATTCAGCGCCAAAGCCTGTTACGACGCCTATCATACTAAACGTTGGATCGAAGCTAATTGATTGAATGTTTGGTAAGTTTATGTTCGCTAGTCTTAATTGTATTTTCGTGAGAACCGAGCCTAGATTACCGTCGATACTAATTTCATTTGTACCCAGTAAACGTGTTATTTCGCCATCAAGAATATTTTCGTCGAGGTAGAAGTTATAAAAGCCCGCCGATTCGATTTCTAGGCGTTGAGTTTTTGGCTCCGATTTTTGTACGCTAAATAGCGACAACGGATACGCTTCACGCTCAAATTTACCACCAGACTCTCGCATGATTGCAACCTTGCCAATCACTAAATAGTGCAACCTATCACCGTGAGTATAGTACTGCATTCGGGTTTTATTATTCATGGCAGTAATATCTTTGGCGATTAAATTACGTTTCGAATAATCTGACGCTTTGCTCCATAGTTCAGCCTTTTTATCGTCTACGAAATTAAAGTCATCGCGGAAATCATCGTATATTTTTATTAGGCCACCAGTCGCAATATTACGGACCAGTTTTTCCGTACCAGTCTTCGTAAAAACGAAGCCAAAATCTTGCGTTTTAGTATCATGTTTTCGTATGAACAACTTACCAATGCGACTCGGCTCCGTTGCATCGTCTTCTTCCTCGCCCTCATAGACAAATACTGTATTCGCTCGACCAGACTTTGCGCTTAGGTCCATATATTCGCATAATTTTCCACTAGCAAAATTGCCGCTTTTTATAATTAAATCTTTGTGAGATTTTACGATATCGTCTTTGCTAATGAGTTGGGTTAATTCTTCATACGCCGCCATATAACGCTCCTTATTAGATTGCGAATGCCTTCCATTCTCCGCTCTCGTCGTAGTCCGGCGAATCTTGGAGATAGAAATTGTTGTTTTTTACGTTAATAATTCCGCCTTTAAGATTTAGGTTTGCGTGTTCTTGTATGAATGCCTGCAAAGCGTTGGCTTTCTGGCGAACATGTTCGTTATCTGCCGTAAAGCCAGCCTTTGTATCGTAAATACCAACAGAACCGTCTTTGTACTTAATGATGTAATCCGGATAAAATGCGCGACGTACGCCACGTTTACGGTCGTTTAATTCGAAATACGGAATAGCGAAATAACGTTCCATCTTTTCGCCATTTTTATACCACCATTCAATTTGCGCGCTAGCATTAAGCATGTCTTCGAATTTATTCTCTGTGCCTGGAGCATTTTTCTTACGATAATATTGCTCCATCGCGTTATTCGGAGATCTTGTAATGATATAGTTTTCGTTGAATTGGTCGGTTTCAGGAATATGGAATGTAAGCTCTTCAAGCTCGCGAGCGCGACGTTTCTTCATTTCTTCCTGATATACATCCTCGTAAGCATCGAGGGCTTTGTCGAAAATCTGCGCAAAGATTTCTTGGTTTAATTTTGAGCAGGCGAGCAATTTTTGAACTTGCTCAATGCCAATGTTCGCCTTATGAAACCAGCCATATAACGTTCCGCAAACTACGGATTTAGTACGAGCCCAGTTCTTAAATTGACCCGTAAATCCTTTGAGGACCGTATTGAAAATACGTTCGATATTCGCGGCATCCATGTTTACTTTTAATGTTTCGTATTCTGACACTTCATAGCTGTCGAGATTTTGAATAATGGCATCGGCAATAATTGGCGAAGTTAACTCCGAGTCATAGAGTTCGAGCTTTTCGTCGATTAGATTATAACGGTCTTCACCGGCAATCATGGAATCATCCGTACCGAACGTTTGATCGAGGATATTGTCTAGAATAGGTTTAAAGTCTGCGCGTAAATCTCCGTAGTCCGTGCGGTGAATAAATACGCTCGGCAAAGAAACATCTGATATTCCCTCCTTTCGGTAGGAGAATTGCATCTTGAGGAGGTTCTTTGCGTCGGTATCATCGGCGTCAATTCTAATATCTGAAAGATCAGTGTATACGTATGCCTTGTTCAGCGCATCATCAGCATAATGCTTCGCTTCCGGCATACGCAAAATACGACCGACGGTTTGAATGCGAAAAGTTTCGGATTTTGTATCGCGGAGCATTGCCATAACTTGTGCACGTGGGCAGTCCCAGCCGAGCGCAATAGCTTGCTTAAAGATTAGTACTTTGACTTGATTATTCGGTTTTTCGATATTTTCGAGATTCTGTTTGTCGTCAGAAAGCCAAATGGCTAATTCTCCATTCGAATAACGGAGCCCGCGTTTTTCGAGAATATTTTCGATAATATCTTTATCTTTTAGATCGAGTTCAGACATCGTTTCTTTAGAAGTGTTAGGCAATTGAATTAGAAGCAATGGGTTAATATTGACGCCCTGTTCTTGATATTTTTTCGCAAGCTCGTTGCGCTTGTCTAACGATGCATTTATTACTGCCTCAACAGAGTTTGTGGCGTCGGTAATATTTTTTGCAATCTCATTATTGAGATAAACTTCCTTTTTGATAAGCTCGCTGTCTACAACGTCTGCAAAATCTACTTCTGTAATATGGTAATCTCCGCCCATAGTGACGGACTTCGGGGTGGCAGATATTTCTAAAACTAATTCCGGCTTAATTACTTCACGAACCAACGACTGTGAGTTTGGGCCATAGAAAGTCTGATGGCTCTCGTCGACTATAAGTACAATACCAATACCAGCTGCACGAGTGGCATCCAAGACATCCTGGAGATTTTTCCCGTCCTCACCCTGGCGCACAGCTTTATTTGCCCATTCGCCGTCTTTGTCTTTCTTAAATAATTTTTCCCAGTTCGTAAACAGAACTGTGTTTCTAGTCAATACGCCGGCACTCATGGAATCAACATTTACTAGTTGATATTCTGTCTCTGCTAGGCGATCAGAAAGCTTCTTTAGTGATTGCTCGTGCAGTTTGTTTGGCGCAGCCCAAATAATGGCGTATGGATGAGTTTCGAAGAAATCGGAGAGATTACGTAAAATCTCTGCCGCCATAATTGTCTTACCGGAACCTGTAGGACTTTTGAGAACGACTTGCGAAACTTTATCTGGAGATTTGCCCTGCTCTTTTTTAATTAAGAAATCGCGAATGTATTCTGCAGTTTCGTTAATTGCATCGTTTTGAAAATCTTTGAGAATCATAAGTCCTCCTTTTTCTGTTCTTCTACGATGTGCGCGTAAGTCTTTAATAAGCCTTCCGGCATGGCGACGAATTCGATTTCAAAGTCTGCGCCATAATCATCCTCAAACGCATCACGACTATATGAAAATACGTATAGCTTAACTGGGCGTTTTTCAGCGTTTCGCTCTTTGAAATTTACAATAACTTCTTCGAGCGAGAATGGTTCAAATACTAAGCCGACATATTTTTCGTTAGATTCATAAATTGCAAAATCTTCGTTTACTTCAAGTTGCTTATAGGCGTTTTCTTTGACTTGAATAATGTTTTCCATGCAGGCTACAATATCCTGGCGATTAGCATCGATGCTTGGCTTCTTCTCGCGATGATTAATTTTGTAATAACGAAGATTTGCCGGAATACCATCGGAGTATTTGCTGCCATCCTGACGCTGGCCCGTAATGACCGTCTTAATGCGTGGATAGGTAATTTCTTCTGCGATCTTTGTAGAATCTGGGCCCTTATCTCCATTATTTGTACAAAGAATGAATTGACGATGACCGCCATCTTCTTTGTTTAGTTCGAGGACAGCTTGACCAGTCGTGCCAGAACCGGCAAAGAAATCGAGAATCAGTGCATTCTTATTGTTCGGCATAAGACTAATTAGCCAGGAAATAATTCCAACAGCCTTCGGATGATCGAATACTCTTTTTCCGCCAAATATGGCATCCAATTCTTTTTGACCAGTTTGTTGACTGGCTATAGATTGAATATTAATAAATGGTTTTTTCGCCAAACCGTCATATCTTACCTTATTGTAAACATTCCCATTTTTAAAAACTATCTCCCCATCCCTCAATCCTTCTTCGTATTTCTTTTTTGACCAAAGCCACGTAGGCGCCTTAAGTCCATGATCGCCTTTTTGTCTTTGTTCCCATTTTTCTTTTGAACCGCCCGGATAATAGGAGACGCCGTCATGCTCTATCACGTAATCCATACCTTTCGAATAGGAGCTACTCAAACTATCCAATTTCCTAAGATAATATTTACCTTTTTCGTCTTCCAGCTTGAAACGTTCCGTCGTTGAAGCCTCTTTAAGGAAAGAATGAAGTGATTCGCTCTTCTTATACGCCAAAATATAATCCTTATTTTGCGATAAGTATTTAGAGTCCATCTTTATGTTTTCGGTTTTCTTCCAAATTATCACATCGATGCAGTTATCTCGCCCAAGCACCTCGTCGCAAAGCATCTTCAGCGCCGCTTGCTCATTATCATCAATTGAAATAAAAATAACACCATCATCTTTCAGTAAGCTCTTTGCCAACTTTAATCTTGGCTCCATAAAGCTGAGCCATTTGCTATGACGGAATTCGTCTTCGGAATCTACGTAATTGTCGTTGTAAATAAAATCTTTGTTGCCAGTATTGTATGGTGGATCAATATAAATAACATCCACCTTACCGGCGTGCGTATAATTCAGGATCGATAGCGCCTCAAAATTATCGCCTTCGATAATCAGATTTGTCGGTTCGCCCGGAGCATCTTCTATTCGTTTATCGGTTACTTCTTCGAGGTATGGTTGTTGAGCCTTAAAATCCTCAATTACCTTTTCGGTCTTGTGCTCCCAAACGAGGCCATATTTTTTGTGCTTCTTTAAGCGATTGATTTCGGCGACTAATTCGTCGTGCGAAAAATTAGCATATTTGTCAGATGTATCATTCACAATTGTAGGTTCCAATTACTCTTATGTTTGATAAAAAGTACTGCGCTGCATTTAAATAAAAATTGCAGCCCCCAAGTCGCCGGCTGGAACCTACAATTTCGCGTTTTAGGCAAAAACTATAAGACCGACTCCTATGGGAGCTGCAATCAGAGTTTTTGCAACGCGAAAAATACGTCAGCTAAAACGCGATATATTGTTAAATTGTAAGTTCCACTTTTATTATATCTGTTTTTATAGGGTTTGTGCGAAAAATCTTGAACTTATGCTTTCGTAGTAGTGCCTTAGGGGATACCATAGCCGTGGGCTATTCGGCAAAAAGTGTGGCTCAGAGGGTGCACTCGCTCGCAGGAGCCTCATTGAACGACGATCCTAGATAGCTAGACGCTCCTGGGAAAGTTTAGATGTCGCTCATTTTCAGAATATGGATTGTGGAGTTGAAGTCCGAAGTTCGATTCGTGCGTAAGCCGAAAAAAGTTAGCCGCTAAGGCTAACTTTAAAACCCAAATCGGGGATAATTTCTAGGTTTATCCCCCGCTAAAGAAATTATACCATACTAGATATTAGAGTTGCGCTCGTTATAGATGCTATATCAAACAATTACATTTATGCTTTTATACCCATATGTAATCTTTTATATTTGGGTAGCACCGCAAGGTGTCTTAAATCTGTGGTTTAACTGGCATTGAAGACATTGCTGAGCTCGCAGGGCTTCAATGAACAGGATTCTAGATAACTAGATGCCCTGAGGAAGATTTTTATGACTATCGCGATTCGGATTTGGATTGTGGAGCTTAGAATAAGAATCAGGTTTGTTTAGAGTTGAAAAATAACCCTCACGGGTTATTCTTCAAAAAACCACAGAGCGTAGTTTCTAGAGCTGCGCTCGTTATAGATATTATATCATCTAATCTGATGATATAATACAGATATGGCAATTGAGAGGGTGATTGATACTAGCCTGCATGAAGACGACAACGAAGAGCGTGCCGTAGAGTTTTCTTTACGTCCGACGAACTTCGACGAATATATCGGTCAGCGCCGTCTCAAAACCAATCTTAAACTTGCAATTGATGCCGCTAAGAAACGTGGCGACGTGATGGATCATGTATTGCTATACGGTCCACCAGGACTTGGTAAGACCACGATGGCTGGCGTGATTGCACATGAAATGGGCGCAAATTTCCGCGCCACTTCTGCCCCGTCGATCGAAAAAGCTGGCGATCTTGCAAGCATCCTCACGAACCTGACTGATGGCGATATTTTGTTTATTGATGAAATTCATCGTCTGCGCCGCGCCGTGGAAGAAATTCTCTACTCCGCGATGGAAGATTACAAATTGGATATCGTAATCGGAAAAGGCCCAGCTGCACGTAGCGTGAAGTTGGATTTACCACGTTTTACCCTGATTGGCGCAACCACACAGGCCGGCAATTTAGCAGGACCTCTGCGCGATCGTTTTGGCCATTCCTACCGCCTAGAATATTATGCGAATAACGACATCCAGCAGATTATTGAGCGCTCTGCAAAATTACTAAATGCAGATATAAAACCAGATGCCGCAAAGCTACTTGCCGAACGTTCGCGTCTAACACCACGTATTGCAAACAGATTACTAAAACGCGTGCGTGATTATGCGGATGTAAATGGCGATGGAATTATCGACGTACCGACTGCACAGGGCGCGCTAAAAATGCTTGAGATCGATGAACTTGGCCTCGACCCAGCAGACCGCAATATGCTCACATTGATGTACGAAAAATACGGCGATAAACCAGTCGGTTTGAATACTATCGCCGCATTAACTGGCGATGAAGCTTCAACGATTGAAGATTATCTAGAACCGTTCTTGATGCAACTTGGCATGATTCAGCGTACGCCACGTGGGCGCGTCATAACTGAGCTCGCTAAGAAACATTTGAATCTTTAGCGTTCTGCGTTTTTAGCCATTCGCGAAGCCTAAGGAATTCTTCGTAATGGTTGTCCATAAACCTACAACGACGGAATAAGTTGCGGATTTCCCACGGTTGCATCCAGCAAACAAAACTTACTTCTTCTTTTTGGAGTTTGATATCAAAAAGGCGTGGGCTGAGTGCGAGAAAGTAATCGTCATAAAATACTTGCTCTTCGTCCGAGCGGCCAGAATAATATAGTTGGAATTTTGACGGATCAACATCGAGGCCGAGTTCTTCTTTTACTTCCGCACAAATCGCCTGCAAGCTCGTCTCGCCAGATTTCGCATGACCGCCCGTCGTGGCGTAGAGACCATTTTTAGCTTTACTGCGTTTTTGAATTAAATAATGGCCGGTAGAATTACGAATAAAAACCATGACGACATTAATATATGTCCCCTTTGGGATAGGGTCGCCTTTTTTGATTTTCTTGCCAGTAAGTTCGCGATTTTTGTCGTACAAATCGCGGTATTCTACCATATACTATGCAAAAATGCCGCTTTTGATTACGTAATCGACAGCAAACAGGAGTAATGCGCCAAGCACCAAACAAATAACCGCTGTAATGCAGCCATTAAAGTTTGTCTGCGCAACGCAATCTGTAGGATCGTCCACATTGTAATAAATTGGAACGCGACTATTTTTGCGCTCTTCAGTCAGCGTGCCGTCTTCGCTTACATAGCGAAACTTTTTACCCTGTTCGTCTTCAAACTCGATAATTGAATAGTAAAACGTAGTAGTTCTGCCGTTCTTGCCTGTTTTAGTATCTGCCTTGAGGTCTATGATATCGCCTACGGTGCGTTTATATTTTGGATTACGAAGCTTTGCGTCGTGTTTGCGCTGTTTTACGATGCCGGCAATAATACCAAAACCAAAAATAACAATTATTGTTGCATATGCTATGATATGCGCGTGATCGATAAGAAAATCTCGCATTATTTTTTCTTCTCCTTTAGGTAATCCCAAATTAATTGACTAGCGATTTCCTCTTTTACGATTGGCGACTGAATATAGAGCGCTTTGCCTTTGCGAATTCTTGGATTAGCTCTTTTTGCTTTTTGTTGATGTTCTTTGGAATTTCAACATTGATTGTAACGATGTGTGGGCCACGCTCGGTTGAACCGACCTGGATTGGTGCGCCATGACCAGAAAGTTTGAAGTTCGTTCCTGGCTGAGTACCGGCTGGAACTTTCATTGTAATCTTGCCATCGACAGTATCGACATCAACTTCCGTACCAAGGACGGCATCTACCATAGAAATTGTAGACTCTGAAAGAATGAGGTTGCCTTCACGCGTAAGAGTTTTATGGGCACGAACACGAATTTCGACAAGAAGGTCGCCACGCTGACCACCTTCGACTGGGGATGGGCCGCCTTTGCCGCCGAGGCGAATCTGTTGACCATCATGGATGCCGGCTGGGATTTTGAGCTTGATTTGCTCGCCGTCTACGGAGACGTTTTTGGTCGTGCCAAAGATTGCTTCTTCGAAATCGATCGTAGTAGACGTGCGATAGTCGCGACCGCGACGTGCGCCACGGAAACCGCCGCCAAAGCCAAACATTGCGCCAAGAATATCATCGAGACCGCCGCCGCCAAAGTCGAAGTTGAAAGTTTGACCATTGAAGTCGAAGCCGCCAGCAAATGGATTACCGCCAGCACCGCCACCTGCGCCGCCAACACCGGCATGGCCGATCAGCGCGTTCACTCGATCTACTCGCTTAAGCGACGGCAGCAGATACCTGTCGAGCTGAGTGCGATAGAGAACGACGTAACCAGCCATCTCTGGCGTCCGTTTCAGTTGGCTTTCCTTCTCCTGTCAATCCCCTCGCTCGTCGATCCGGCGCACACGGATCGCACGAGTCCTCTGGAGGCCTACGCCGATCTGCTGTGGTT
>JAKSSY010000026.1 GCA_024402845.1 Candidatus Saccharimonadota bacterium
TGACGTAAAGTGTGCAACCGCTAAGATCCGCGACACTGTTTAGAACTGCGTTAAGCTCTGCATGGCAAACGAATGGGTATTTCGTATCGAGAAAATCGCCTTCGCGAGCCCATGGCATATCTGCGTCTTTGATGCCGCGTGGCATGCCATTATAACCGACAGAAACGATTTTATGCTCGTCGTTGACGATACAGGCGCCAACCTGTGTATTTGGGTCTTTACTGCGTTCTGCGGCGAATTGGGCGATGCCCATAAAATACTCGTCCCAGGTAATATAATCTTTGCGCATTTTTCTAATTCCTCCTAGATTACTTCTAGTATAATATAAATAAGATGAGAGGTCTAAAGATTCACGGCATATATCAACATTATAAGGGCGATTATTATATTGTCGAGGATGTAGCGCGCCATTCCGAAACATGTGAAGAATTAGTGATTTATCGCCGGCTGTATGGTGATGGCGGATTATATGCGCGACCGAAGGAGATGTTTTTGTCGGAAGTCGATCACGAGAAATATCCTGATGTAAAAACGAAATATCGTTTTACTTTGCGAAAAATTAAAAGCGTAAAGGATTGAGATGAAAGTTTATTCCTGGAATGTAAATGGCTTGAGGGCGGTACTTAAAAAAGGAAGTCTGCAAGATTTTATCGCGGCAGAAAATCCAGACATTTTGTGCTTGCAGGAAACGAAAGCGCAACAAGGTCAGGCTGAAGTGGACTTTCCAGAATATGAAGAATTATGGAATTCGGCCGAGCGTGCTGGCTATTCCGGGACAGCGATTTTTACGAAGGTAAAACCATTGGCGGTTATGTATGATTTTCCGGAAGATATCACCTCGCAAATTGACGGTTGGGAAGATGGTTTTGGCGATGCGCGCAAAGAAGGGCGTGTACTGACGGCGGAATTCGAAGATTTTTATTTGATTGATACTTATGTGCCAAATGAAAAGGACGATCTGGGTCGCCTAAAATATCGTGAGCTGGTTTGGGATAAGGCGCTACTTGCATATATGAAGCAGCTAGACGAAAAGAAGCCGGTGATTGTGTGCGGTGATTTTAATGTGGCGCACGAAGAAATCGATCTCGCGCGTCCAAAACAGAACGAAGGCCATGCGGGCTTTACGAAAGAAGGGCGCCAGGGCATGACGAATTATCTTTCAAACGGTTTTATTGATACATTCAGGACACTAAATCCGGATAGGATTCAGTATTCTTGGTGGTCGTATCGCGGCGGAGCAAGGGCAAAGAACGTTGGCTGGAGGATTGATTATTTCTTGGCCTCGGAGCGCTTGCGCGAGAGGATTGTGGCGGCAGAAATTTGCGACGAAATAATGGGCTCTGATCACTGCCCAATTCTATTGGAGATTAAATAATGGCGGATTATGATTATTGGCAAAAACAGGGATTAAGGCCACTATTTGGCGAAGTCGATACGGAGCAGCCGGAGCAGAAACGCTTTGCTGGGAAGATGCTAATTATTGGCGGTAATAAAGGTGCGTTCTTTGCGGTTGCAAATGCGATGAATGAAGCCGAGAAAATGGGGGTAGGTGAAGTGCGTGTACTTATGCCATCGTCGCTTCGCGGAAAGGTCCCAACAACGCCAGAAGTATATTTTGCGGAAGCAGAAACTTCGGGTGCGTTTGGCAAGAAGTCCGTAAATGAGATGCTGATTCAGTCCGAGTGGGCGGATGTGGTGGTTTTGGTCGGCGATACTGGAAAGAATGCCGAAACATCGGTAGCTTTTGCGGAGCTAATGAAGCGCTGCGAGAAGCCGGTATTTTTGACTCGTGATGCGATTGATGCGGCTACGCCAGACGTGATGAACTGGGGCGCGCTACGTGAAGTTGAGACGAGTTTGCTTTTGACTGTACCGCAGCTACAGAAGATGTTGCGCACGCTATATTATCCAAAGGTAATTACGTTATCGATGCCAACAAACCAGCTGATTGAGACTTTGCATAAGTTTACAATTAGCTACCCAAAGATTTGCCTAACAACTTTTCATAATGGCCAGTTGATTGTGGCACAAAATGGCGAGATCGTGACTGAAGAGCTTGGCGACACAAACTGGACGCAAATTACACTTTGGGGTGGTGCGCTTGCGATTTATATGGCAGCGCTAAGGGTGTGGAACTTGAATGTTATTGGTCATAAAATTGCATCGACTGCGTTGATTTATAAATAGAAAAACCGCCCCTTGCCGAATAGGGGCGGTCGTTTTTTTGGAGTTATTCTTCGTCGTCGTAGACGTTCGAGCGAAGCTCAGTCGGCTTTTTTCTCCGCAATGAGCGGCTTGATGCGGTTGTAATCGACGAAAATGCTGACGATGCTGAGAATTCCTACGATTGCGATGCAGACGAAGCCTGCGATTGCTAAACGCGATTCCATATCCGCGAAAGTCAAAGCAAGTGCCGAGCAGCCGAGCCATGCGCACATGGCAGCCATTCTGATTTTGTCGACCATGCTGGCACCGATGCCGTCCTTCAGCTTGGTGTAATACAGGAAGAACCAAACGAAGAATAAGGCGTCACGCGCAAACATGATTGCAATACAGGCGTAGAAGCACCAACGCAGCGTAACGGAAGGAAGGAAAGCGGTTCCGTGGGTCGCGATAATGAATGCGATGGCGGTAGGGTAGAATATAACCTTATCGCCTAACGGATCGAGGGCTTTTCCTGCCTTTGTGGTCTGGTTGAATTTTCTCGCGACAAAACCGTCGGCGGCATCGGTGACTATCGCTGCGATGAGCGCAATAGTTGCGATGAGGCTGCTAGCTTCGCCGAGAGGTTGCACGGCATACATATGCGGTACGAGTACCGATATGGCCATGCGGATAATCGAGATCCAGTTCGGCATTCCAACGCGTCCATTTGTGCCGGCAAGCCAACTGTTATCTGTCTGATGCATCGTAAGCAGGATGCAGAAGAATGCGTGACAGATAGCGGTGATGGTGACTGTATACCAAACATAGGTGCTGAGCACCGTGTTGGACTGGCGTTCGGCGGCCAGAATGAATAGAACTAGGAACGCGACGAATCGAGCAACATGCGGCGTAGGGGTACGCCACGGACCATAGACCTTGTCTCCTTTCGCTTCAAGCCAAGCTCCGTGCGAGCAAATCACCATGATATCGCAGAGAATAATCAACACCCACAAGTAGAAGTGTTGCATGAAGCTGCCGTACAAGATGAAAGCGGCAATATTCAGTGCGAAGGTGAAGATTTCGGGTGCAGAGATATGGCCAATAGCAGTATTGAACCAATGCGGAATTTTTCTCATCATTTCTATCATCTCCTTTAAAGAACGAGAACAAAAACTGTCCAGCTTTATTTATTATAGCATATTTTGATAAAAAATGCAATATTGTATGGAGTGTAACGGGGGCGGCATTTGAAAGCGCTTATCTTTGCAACAGGGGTGGGAAAATGGTATAGTTTGGATGTTATTTTAATGGTAACGAACCTTAAAGTCTTGTGTTTTTTTGTCATGTTAGGAGGGATGTAAAATGACAATTTTGAAAGATACCATGATGAATAGCAGTCTCGAAAAACCATTTTTGAGTAAAGAGGAGCTAGATGTGCTTGCAACTGTACTTGAGCAGGTCATTGTAAAGTATGCTGAGTCCGGAAAGACTACGAAGCCTTTAGAAAAGGGAAGTTTCTTAATGGATGGGCAGCCAATGAATTCTTGCAATGAGTATGAGTATGATTCTGCAGATAGCGTATTGAGCTTCAAGTTAAAGAAGGGGCTTTCTGGTGGAAGCTTGGTTTCTGGCACCGCTAATAGCGAAGAGGAAACTTGTCGTGTGATTGATCGCGCTCTTGGGCAGGTATATTCTGTCTCGAATGGAGGAACAACCGGATCAGCGATTTCTTACTATGCGGATTCGAGCCTTTTCCTGGTATTTAAGACTACTTATGGCCGTTTTATAGCAATGTTTTATGCGAGTTACAATGATGTTCCGAGTTTGTATCCGCTTCAGACAGTGCTTTATTTGGCGATCGCTAAGACCTTGGCTATGATGCGCGAGTGGGATGCCGATGCGCAGATGTCATGTAGTGAGTTGTTTGATGCAGAGATGTATCGAAGTGATAATCCATACGAATATAGTTGGATTGAAAAGCTCGTCGAACAGTGCTTGACGCGTGGACGCAAACGAGCTTTTGTGGCTTGGCGTAAATGGAGGCGCAACGTCTGGGTCCAAGATTGCTACTTCGAGTAATATTTTAGATGGTTTGATATCTTTTAAGAAAACACAAAAATCTGCTGGTCTTGGCCAGCAGATTTTTTATTGCAAATATTATTGTGGAGATTTTAGGCTCTTCGTTTACATTTATTTTCGATGATAAATACAACCAACAGAGCAACGATTGCGATTATCATAATGAGATACATGACGCTCATTGAGACATCATGGCCAAAGAAACTAAGGCTGCAGTCGAGTGATGCTTTAATTTCATTGACTACTTCGATTGGAACGCCACTGTTTGTGAGCTCGTTAAATGGCGCGGATAAAGCATGATTCTTAATCATTGAAGTGCCATATGTACCAGGTAGGAATGAAAGTACTTTTTGTAGCGTAATGCTAAACGACGCGATCGGCATGTAAGCACCACAAATGAAGCCGTAACCCGCGCTAATGATAGTACTAACGGCGGAAACTTGACCTTGGCTCTTGAGTAGGAAATTTATGACTGATGAGAGGGCGCAACCAAAGAGAGTTAAGAGGACGATGTCGCCAAGTAACAACAAAATGTCCGTCGCGTCATAGAACCATCCTTGAGTTGACGTATAGAAAAGACAGAGCGCAAGCGCGACGATGTTAACGATGATGGTTGAGAAGAATGAGGCGAGGAAGTAGGCGAGACTCTTTGTGCTATTGCTGACTGGAGATACATTGAGATCTTTAGCCGGACCATTTACTTTATCGGTAACCATGAGAAGGTTTGAGGTGAAGGAGACGGTAATACAGCTAACCGCAAGGAGAGAGGCTAGAATTTCGCCACTAACGAGCGCTTTGATGATTTTATCTGAGACTTCTAGTCCGGCTGGAATTGCACCAGTGAAGGTTTCTTCGAAAATGTTGCCGAGAAAGGTTGCATAGAGGACTAGTAGGATAGCTGGCGTAACGAGTGAGGTTAGGAAGATTGACTTGTCGCTAAAGTAGGCCTTAATGTTGCGTAGAGTAAGAATTAGTAGTTTTTTCATTATTTGGTCTCCAATTGATGGCCGGTTGCCGCCAAGAAGACGTCATCCATCTTGCCCTTAATAATTTCGTAGTCTTGGAAGATTTCCGGATGGGCGACAATGAGGTCGGTGGCTTTTGCGGAGGAATCAATCTTAATTTTATAGGTGTTCTTAATTGCTTGATATGGGGCGTTCAATTTTTTAACTGTTTCCTCATTGGTGTTGTATAGATAAATTACATCTGATGCGAACTTATTCTTGAGTTCAATAGAAGTGCCTTCGGCAATGATTTTGCCTTTGTCTAGAATGACAGTGTAATCAGCGTCCGCTGCTTCCTCCATGTAGTGAGTCGTGAGGAAGATAGTGGTTTTGTATTGCTTTCTGAGCATATTAACAATAGACCAGATTTTCTTGCGAGTGCCTGGATCGAGACCAGTGGTAGGTTCGTCGAGAATGAGGATTTGCGGTTTGTGGATAATGGCGCGTGCGATGTCGACGCGACGACGTTGACCGCCAGAGAGCTTGCCGAGCGGCTGTTTTTTGATACTTTCGAGGTCAAAGAGTTTGTCGAGCTCTTGGAAGCGCTTTTTGAAATCAGTGCCAGTAATGCCGTAGAGGCCGGCACGGTATTTGAGATTGTCATAGACGGAAATAGTTTTGTCGAGCACGGTGTCTTGGAAAACTACGCCAATAAGCTGCTTGATAGTGTCTATATTTTTGTTAACATCGTGGCCGCAAATAGAGATGCTACCCTTGTCGATTTTGAGATTGCCGCACATCATACTGATGGTGGTGGATTTTCCGGCGCCATTAATGCCGAGAAAGGCGAACAGGTCACCCTCATTAACATGTAGGGAAAGGCCGTTGACGGCTTTGATGTCGCCAAACGATTTATGAAGATTGGTTATTTCGATTATCTTTTTCATAGTTTTAAAGCTTATATGAATATTTTAGCACTTTAGGAGAGGCGAGGAGGGATATCGTGCTTTTCTTCGAAAAGCCTCGCCTTAACACAAAAAATAGACCTTGCGGTCTCTTTTTGTGTTTTGGTGGGCGAGGAGGGACTTGAACCCTCACGGTCGTGAGACCAACAGATTTTGAGTCTGTCGTGTATACCAATTTCACCACTCGCCCAGAGTGATAGATATGCTTATTCTATCATGAAAATGCGGTTTATGCTAGAATAAGGGAAATGGATAATAAAAATGGTGGGCAAATAAGTACTCCTCCGAGCTGGAATGTCTGGGGGCAGGCTGCAGCGAAGAATGCGCAGCAGGCCAAGAAGGACGATTCCGCTCAACAGCCGCAACAACTCACTCCAGCGCAGCGCCAACAGCAGACTGCGACGGAGCTTGCGCGCAAGAAAGTACTTGAAGCCTATAAAAGCCAGCCACAGAACTATAAGACTGCCACGGCGCAGGAAACAACTCCGCAGATCAAACAGGAAGACTGGCGGAAGTATCATTCTGCTTGGCAAAATTATTACCAGAAATACTACGGCGAATATTACGGCAAGGCTGCTCAGGAATACGTAGCGCGCGAAAAGATGCGCATGGAGCGCGAGATAGCTGAGAAATCGCGCAAGGAACAAGAGTCTATCTTCGGCAAAGTGGTAGAGCCGACCCCAGAACCAGAGACTACGCCGGAAGAAGTGGCAGAGATTCAGAATAGTTTTCGTGAGCGCATTCGCAAAACAGCAGAGAAGCGTGCGCGCAAAAATAAGAAGTTTTATAAGTGGATTCCGCTCGGGATTGGTATCTTTGTGCTGATTTGTGGGGTTTTGCTACAGTACAACCAGGTTATTGCCGCAAATGTGGTTGCCTACATGTCTCCTGGCGACAATTCTAGCAATACGATTACTGCGATTGATCCGACTTTGACGATTGCGACGCACGATTCGCCATATCTTATGATTCCAAAGTTGAACGTTGAAGTGCCGGTAGTATTTGGCTCCGCAAACGATGTGGCGTCTATGAACATCGCGATGGGTAATGGCGTGGCGAACTTTGCAGTGCCTGGCGCTTCGGCTAAGCCTGGTGAGATTGGTAACTTTGTGATCTCTGGTCACTCCGCCGGTAACGTTTATCAGAATACGAACTACAAGTTTATTTTCTCCGGTTTGCCAAGGATGGTGGATGGCGATTTGATTTATATGGATTACGAGGGGAAGCGCTATACGTACAAGATGATCGGTCATACAATCGTAGATCCGTCCGACGTTAATGTTTTGGTGAGAATTGCGAATGACAACCCGGATAAGCCGTTAATCACGCTTTTGACATGCTATCCACTTGGCACTTCACGTCAGCGTTATGTTATTTATGGTGAGCAGATTAATCCATCTTATGAAGAGGCGCCAAGCGCGGCTCCAGTCGTAGACGAGGGCGATACTGTTGATACGTCAATGCCACAAGGTGACCCGTCGCCGCTAGAACAGTTTTGGAAGTGGCTAACCGGCCAACAATAAAGAATAATTATTGCTGCTACTAGCACGCCAACATCAAACAACTATCCTAGTCACAAATTAAAAATGGCCCGTCGTTACGGGCATTTTTAATTCCGTTCTCGTCGTAACTCGAAAGGGTGCCTAGGAGTAGTCGTTTGCTGCTTACGGGCTAGTGACAGTGATTAGATATTTAGTTTTTCACGCATTAAGACGTATTTGATGGCTGGGGCGGTTTCTTCGGCTGGGGTGGTTTCGGTAGTTTCTACGCCTTCGGTAGCCTCGGTCTTTGTTTCTTTTTCGATCACATCGAAGTAGTAGAGCCAGCGGTCATTTTCGGTGATGCAGACTGGGAGCTGGTTGTTGGAGTCCGAAATTAGCTCGCGATAGTTGTTGCCATTGAAATCATTAATAGTGACTTTACCTTCTTCATGTTGCCAGATGATGTAATCGTCGAGCCAGTAGGATTTGTTTTCGGATTTGAGTTGGATGTCGTAATAGTCTTTGGTCTCGAAGTCAAAGGACATGACCTTGGCTGGGCTGCGGTAGGCCACAATGCGCTGTTCGGCGTTGACGGAAATGGACGTCGGAACGTGGCTTAATTCGCGTTTTAAGACGTCTTTCATGGCATTCTTGGTCGGTTTGTCGAAGGAGGGGTATTTGCCGGCTAAGATGGTTAAATTTGCGTCGGCGCTATAGGCAAGCCACTCGTCGCTCCAATACGTGCCTAGTGCAAGCGTAACATTGTTTGCTTTTGCTTTTGTAATGTCCTCGATCACGGTTGCGCCAGTTTCGCCTTCTTTAAATAGCTCGACAGTGCGCTTCATGGCTATGCTGCCGTCTTCGGCGGCTGCTTCGGTGGTATGGATGTATGCGATTACGTCTTTGTTGTTGGCGGCGGCTTCAATGCCGGTAGCGAGAGCTACGCTAATTGTTGAGTTGCTGAGATCGATGAGGTGAAGGTTGCCGTTTTCAATTGCCCAGAGCTTCGAAGCCGAGCCGTTTGCGATAAGAATGTTATTAAAATATAGGCCAAATTTGTTAGTCAGGTTAATGCTGTTGGTTGGGTTTTCGATATCGAGGAGAATCCAATCGGTGACCTCGCCATGGGTCCAATTAATGAGGGCTTTATTGCTGCCATCGCTCCACGCGACCACGGAGATGATTGCATTTTGGAGAATATTAGCATCTTTGGTGCCTAGAACGTCGGAGAGTTTGATTTTTTCTTCTTTTATGGAATCGCCCTGAAGGTTGATGAACTTCATGCTTGTACTGTCTTGTTCAAGATAAAGCAGGTTCTTGCGATCATTAGAGAAGCTTAGGAGCTTGGCCTGATTGTAGGTGGCTACTTTTTCGGTAGTTGGATTAAGCGGGAAGAGGCGAACCCAGCTGATATGGGTGAGGAGGCCGGCATCTACGCGAACGTTGGTTTCCCAGGTATCGTAACCAGATTTGGTAACTTTGACCTTGCGTTCGCCAGAGCTAAGCATCTTGCTGATTTCGGTGCGGCTAAATTGTGTTTCGCCGTCGATCTCGACTGTGGCGCCGCTTGGATGGGAAGATATTTGTAGTAGCCCGGATTGTTCGAGGCCGCCGTGCTCGTTGATTTTGAAGCCCATTGCGATGAGCATTAGTATGAATACAATTGCGATGACGGAAAGTGCCATAAAAATA
>JAKSSY010000027.1 GCA_024402845.1 Candidatus Saccharimonadota bacterium
CGGCTTAGGGGTTGGATATTCATAGATGACGATGTAATCTTTATCGCATTTATTTTGTAGTTCGTCTTTGA
Source organism: Candidatus Saccharimonadota bacterium (assembly GCA_024402845.1). GTDB lineage: Bacteria > Patescibacteriota > Saccharimonadia > Saccharimonadales > Saccharimonadaceae > UBA2834. The sequence continues at coordinate 72 of JAKSSY010000027.1, forward strand.
TGAATATCTTCCGTATCGTCGCAATAGCTTCGTCTGTTGAATTGAATACGTGTGTGCCGGCATGTTTTTCCCATGCGTGCTCATACCAGTAGACTTTATTGTTGTGGCTAAATAATAAAAAGGTATGGGTACGCATTTTTGGATTAGTGTCCTCGCTGTAGTGAATTATGTTGTATGTGGAAGCTTTTATTCTTACCTCGGCGAGGATTTTTCTCTCCAATTCGACTTGATCCCAACAGACGCCATATTTGGTCTTTAATAATTCGTCTGGTGACTGCAGGCGGTAATCTTTCGCGAAATCTCCGGATAAATCTGGATAAGTGTAGCCGTGAGCGTCCGCCCAACCATACTTGATTTGATTCATGGTCTTGTTCAGCTCTTCTATGAAGTCCATAACCTTATTATAACCGAGATGCTAAGCATAAATGGTATAATGAATAAAACTAACAGAGGTTATTAATGGTGAATGGAGAGCTAGAACGCGACAGGAAAGATCGCATCACGGGTTGGGAGGGGATAGAAAAAGGCCCAGACGTGCTGGAAGCGTCTGATGCTGAAGATAATGAATCCTCTATCTCGGAAAATGATATTGAGTATTTCAAAAAGAACCCTAAAGAATTAAGTGATTTGGTTGCGGGCCTAGTTAAACTTCGTGGTGGCGCAGATGCTATCAAAGAGGGAGCAACATGGGATAAGGATATGCGCGCTTATGTTGGTGCGGATGGTCTACCTCGTGACTGGGCGCATCTTACTGGTTACCTAAAACGAAATCCTGATGCAATTGGTCAGGTCTTGAAAGAATATAACGAATTACAAGCGGCCGATGATGATGAAGGGGATGCTGAGGCGGCGTTGGGCGGCGTTGAGGCTGTTCCAGCTCCAGCGGTTGATGCTGCTGCGGAGGTTGCTTCGGCCGAGGCTGAAGTGGTGGAAATAGTCGAAGACGCTAAAGGTGTTGAGAATAAGGTCACTACTGAGACTAATAATGGAGTGGCTAGTGAAGATCCCGTAGAGCGAGAAGGAAAAGTTATAGATTTTGCGAAAACGAAAGAAAAAACTGGATCCGAAAAGCTGAGTAATTCTGAGGCCATATCCAGAATCGATGAGCTCGATGGCAGGATTGACGGGATAAAAGATTTCCACGATCAATCTTCGGTTTGGGAAGCTATGAAGAGGACGCTGGATGGCTGCGATGATGACGTGAAGGCGCAAGTAGAATATATGCGGGCCGAACAATCCTTGAAGAAGAGTCAAGACTTTTTGGCGCAGAAGAAGGCCGAGCTCGGGAAGATGCCATTATTTACTTTTCCATGGTCTAAGCGTCGCCGCGAAAAAGATAGTTTGAAATATATTATTGCTTCCACAACAAAATCGCTAAGTTATCAGAGTGGCAAGTTGGACGAACTGGCAAAAAACCTACCGGAATCGATCTCGAATGATGATAAAGAGCTGGTAGCTAAGTTTAGAGAGTTGGATGCGAGAATGGATCGTTCTAATTCTGATTTGCATGTACGTGGTCTTGGTAGGGATATTAGGATGCGTCAAAACTGGATTCGCGACCAAGAAAATTCAATGCGAAAATCATCACAGGCTGGCGAAAAGGCTATTAATGACCCTGGGGAGGCTGCTCGTCGTGAGGCGATTCAAAGATGGCAAGATGAAATTGCTGAATTACAGGCCCATATTAATGATTATTCGAGGGAGCATCCTGATTTCGTGATGGATCCAACTAAAAAGCCAAAAAGTGAGTCCTTAGATAAAGCGGCTTAGGGAAAATGTGTTATAATTTCTTAGAACGGATGGGGTGTTAGCTCAGTTGGTAGAGCGATTGGTTCGCAATCAATAGGTCAGGAGTTCGAATCTCCTACACTCCACCAAAAGTCTTAGGACTGTTCGCAATCGGCCGTATCTTTGAATGCTCTAGATACGGCCTTTTTGCTGTCAGGAAAAAATATGCCGCTTATGCTATGATATTAACAAGGAATAATATATGGCAAAGAGACCTGAAACAGTAAGCGATTCTAAAACTGGTGGTAAAACTGGTTGGGAATCAGTAAGTGGCACTCCGTATGTCGGAAAAGCTCCGGAAAAGATGACGCGTCGCGAGGCGAATCGTGATTTTGAGCGGACTGAGGGCTATAGGGCCGTACAGAGATTAAAAGCGGCTGGGCTTTTGAAAGATTTTAATAGCGACGAAATGTACCATGGTCGCACCGCTAAGGCAGGCGAAACTGGATGGCATGTCGATAGGCATTATGATAATGCTGGAAATGCTACCGGGCATGCGAACATTAATAAAGTAGCCGCATTGAATGTTGCAGAATTAAGTGTGGCTAGAGATTATGCGAGATTGCGTAGTAACTCTGAAGGTGGTAGAGGAGAGTTACATAGGATTCAATCTTCGGACCCTGATGCTGTTGTGATTGATAGGCATTTTAGCTTTAAAACTGGGCCGAATGGCGAAAAGCGTACCGCTGCGGAGCAGGCCAAGATTCGAGAAGACTTAGTAAAGACGATGCCAGAATTGACAGACGCTGTTCCGCTAGATTTCGCTCAGAGGAAGGCTTTGGACAAGACTCCGCCAAGCGCATTCTATAAGATTGCCGGCAAGAAACCTATGACGGAGCAGTATTTTACTGCAGATGATGTTTCTAAGATATGTGAACAAACTGGTCTCGAATCTACTACCGTCCGTAAAATGTGTGAAGCCTTAAATACGCGTCAGATGCTGGTGCTTGATCCGGGTTATGCGGCAAGGAATTTCTTGATTGCACGCAAAGAGAGCAAGCCTACCGAAAAGTATCCTGGTGCATTGATGAGTCAAGAATATTTTGCCAGTTGGTCTCAGAATACGCATACGATTGGCGTCAGTAGAAAGATAAAGTCGCCAAATATTAGGAGATCGTTCAGAGCTTCGTATCTTTTTGAGCTCGGAAAAGTAGATTCGGCAGAAAATCTTGAGGCGCAGAAAGAATCTCGTTGGCGCAGAACCGGGCGCGTTGCGCTTAGGATGGAAAGATTGATGGGGCGAGAGAAGAGTGATACGCCTTATTTCCAGAGAGTGTTAAGAAACCCAAACACTGACCCAAGAAAGCTCGTTGAAGAAGCAAAGAAAGTTGGGGATTATAAAAAGGTCTTTGAGGCCGATTCTGGCGTCAAGGAGAAATACACTTTGCAAGAGCACACAGAGACTGTACTTAGGAATTTCGATGAGAATTATGCAGACAAGGTTCCGGCTAAATTAGTGCCATTAATGCATCTCGCGCTATTAGTACACGATATCGGTAAGCCTGAAGCGGCTAGGAATGGAGAGAAGAGCAACCAGAAGGTCTACAACGACAAAGAGGCGCGTAGGTTTATGCAGCAAATTGGCGTTGGGCCGCATACTAGCGAATTGATCCGCGGCATGATTGGCCATGCCCAGGAGCTGACTACGAATGGTTATATTAAAGGCGACGCAAATGCGCGCGCCGAATTGGATAGGTATTGTAGCCAAATGCTTGTTAGACTTGGCGTTCAGAATCCTACGAAGGACGACATCGGCGGCATGCGTGATCTGTGCTTGATGATTCAGACTTGTGACTCGGCAGCCTATACGACGATGGCCCGTACGCGCGATGCGAAGACTAATATTACTTACCGTAACTTGGGTTCATTTAACCGAACGTTCATGAATCCAACTGGGCAGAACAAGCGCGATATTAGGATGAAAAATATCAGCAGCTGGGTGTGGGATTAGCTAAGTGATAATCGGTTATATTATATTATTTCTGGTTGGGTTAGTGGCTCTAGTTAAGGCTTCCGATGTATTTGTCGATGCGGCGTCTTCCTTGGCTATTAAACTAAAGATGCCGAAAATGCTAATCGCGCTCACGATTGCCGCTTTTGGTACCTGCGCACCAGAGCTTGCAATTTCTTTTAATTCTATTTCGAGCGGCAATTATGATATGACGCTAGCGAACGTGATTGGTTCGTGCGTGGTTAACATTCTGCTTATTGTTGGTGTCGCGACACTCGTGAAGCCAATAAAGGTGAAAGAGCAAACTGTAAAGAAAGAATTACCAATTCTCGTGCTGATAACGGGGATATTCTTCTTAGTTTTAAATGATTCGCTTTTTGCTGGCAAAGAAAATGGGCTGTCCCGAATTGATGCCGGAATATTGATGGCTGCATTTGGGGTGTTTTTGGCCTATATTCTGGTTGTTATACGTAATTCGAAGAAGAAACAGAAAGGTGTACGCAGAAAACGCGAGAAGGCTAAATATACGCTCTGGAAATCGATTGTTTATTTATTGATTACGTTGGTCGTAATAATAATTGCGAGTGATATTGTAGTAGACAACGCTAGCTTAATTGCATTAGAGATTGGGATTAGTCAAAAGATTATTACGATGACGGCAATTGTGATTGGTACTTCTTTGCCCGAACTCACGATGACGGTTGGAGCTTCGCGAAAAGGCGAGTTTGATTTGGCGGTGGGGAATATTATTGGTACCAACATCTTTAATATTTGTATTGTACTTGGGCTTCCAACGTTGATATATGGTGGCTTTACCTCTGCGGCGTTTAATTTTGTGGATACCACTGTCGTTTTACTAGCAGCATTAGTTTATTATTGGTTCGGTAAAAGCAGCAGGCAGCTGGAACGCTTTGAGGGGATGTTGATGGTGGCGATTTTTGCGGCATATTATACTTATCTATTCTTGGTGTAGAATAGATATAGATGCAAGACGAAAAAATATCGCAAGTAAAAGCAGATTTATCAAAGAAACTGCATAAAAATTTCGAAAATTCCGAGCCACATTTCTATCTCGATGGGTGGACTGGCGCGGTAGTCTTTGACTTGGATCGAAAATATCTAATTAAGATTACGAATAGTGAGACGATTGAGACCTTGGTAGAGTTTTTGCGCGAGAATCCACGCAATATTTTTTCGAATGTGATTTGTTATGATTTGGAAGTTGGATATGTCTGTCTTGAATTTATCGAGGGGATGAAGTTTAGTGAGGCAAAGCTAAATGCCAAGGATGTGCTTTGGCAAGTATCTAATATCGTGAAGAATTATCGAGAATATCCACATGCGGAAGGATATGGCTTTTTGAGGCATGAATTTTCAACCTGGAAAGAATTTTTGAAAGACGAGATTGATTATGCGCGTGGCTACATTCCGACAATTTCTACCGATAAGGTTATGGCGGCGCTTGATGTAATTGGAGATAAGCAGCCAAAACAGTATCTGATGCATGGGGATTTTGGTACGCATAACTTTTTGGTGGAGAAAAATGGGAGAATTCGAGTGATTGATCCGATGCCGGTGGTTGGTGATTATTTGTATGATTTTTATTTTGCAATTCTATCCAACACAAATATCTTTACAATTGTAGGCGCAGATTATATCTATAGCTTCTTTGAGCGGGATATGGAAGAGAAGAAAGCGCTCCTGACGATTGCCCTATATGTAAGGATGAGTCGTGCTTTTAAATATGATCGCGAGAACTTCGATGCGTATACGAGAGTATATGCGGAGATTTAATAAAAAGAGTGACCACTTGCGATAAGCAGGGGGTTTATGGTATAATTCTGGTGTTGGGTTGCTAGCTCAGTTGGCTAGAGCGCCTCGTTTACACCGAGGAGGTCGGGGGTTCGAGCCCCTCGCGACCCACCAGGTAGATAACAAAGAAAATCGCCCGGATTTGCGTCCGGGCGGTTTTTTATTTCCCAACGATGAATGAGACTGCGTCTTGGTTTGGGTGGGCGGGGTGGTTGAGATCGACGCCCGCCTGGGCAAGAACCTGCAAGTCCACGATAGACATGCTGGAGAAATCTAGGTAGGAAGTTGGGATACATTGTGTGAGCGTATATCCAATGAAATACGCGAGGTCTTTAGTGTTGGCGAAGCGCGGCTTAGTAGTGTTGGTGCAGCCGCGGTATACACGGCGCGTGACATTCCAGGCGAAATCCAAAGCTTGATCCGATGTAACGCCTGCGTCATGTTTGAGGCCATAGATTGTTTCCGCTACGGCCCCAAAATGGGCGTAGTTATCGCCACGCAAGGCCTGATTGATAGCGATGACGTAATATGGATGCGGCTTTGAGGTGTCGCCATTCGTAAAAACGTCTGCCATCTTGGCGACGCCCTCGTAGAGCTTTTCGTCGTCTGCTTTGGCAAGCAGGTTTATGAGTGGCGACAACGGTGAGCCCTCACCGAGAAGCTGCTTGAATAGCGCGCGGGAGTTTTCAGAACCGCGGACGTGTGATTCTATCTCGCGACTAATGAGACTGCAGAGCTTGCGTCCGTCGGCGGTTTTTCTGGCCGGGATAACGAGCTGAGATTTACCAGACTCAGTTTTGTCGCGAGCATCGACGGCGTTTTGAACGCGGCTATCGATGACGCATTCCCAGGTTTGGAAACCGTAGAATTTGAAGATTTCCACGAAGTGTTTGCGCATGTCGGCGGCATTGAATTGAAGGCTTTGTAGGGTCTTCAGAGTGTCTGCGTCAAAGCGGCTCTTTTCGCCAGTGCGGTAGGTTGATGGATTTTCGATAATTTCGTAGCAGCGTAGGGATATTCCTGCGGATGGCCTTCCGTACTTTCTGAGAATGGCGCCCATTGTGTGGCGGTCGTCCTTATTAAGAATGCCGTAGGCCATTTCGGAAGTAAGGGTGGCATCGACGATGCGCGATCCAAGGATGCTTAGGATAGCAGAATCGATTTCGTTTTCTGGGATGCAGTTGGTGCGTATGTATGTGTGGCACTCTTCGAGTTTGTTTCCAAGTTGCGCGATGCGCTTTAGCTCGGCAGTATCATATTCAAATACCGGATTCGTGAAGTAGCCATGTTTTGCGCATGCTTTCCAGTCTTTTTCGATTTCGCTAAGGTTGGTAGGGACGCACATCGCGACGGGGTTCATAGTCATTGCGACATCTGCCAAGTATGTCGCAACTTTGCGCATCTGCGCAGAATCTGTGTATAACAATGTTCATATTCCTCCTTTTAAAGTGCGATTTCTGGCGAAATTGCCAGATTTAATAATTATGACATTTATGCTTTGTTTTGTCAATTTCTATAGGAGTATTCTTATCTAGTAAATATTGAGAATTATGGTAAAATAACAGATATATAAACTAAAAAGAAAGGGCAGCGATGTCAGATATACAAAATGTTGAAAAAATGCGTCATTCGCTCAGCCATATTATGGCCGCGGCGATTAAGAACTTGTATGCTGGCACAACAACAGTCCAATTCGGGATTGGCCCAGCAATTGATAATGGTTTCTACTACGATATCGACTTTGGTGGCGTAAAAGTTTCCGAAGACGATTTTAAGAAGATAGAAAAAGAAATGCGTAAAATTATTGCGCAGAAGCTTCCAATCGTACGTAGTGAAAAATCTCGTGAAGAGGCTTTGAAATGGGCGGAAGAAAATGGCCAGCATTTCAAGGCGGAGTTGATTAATGATCTTCCAGAAGATGAAGTCATTTCATTCTATACTTTAGGTGATTTTGAAGATCTTTGCCGTGGTCCTCACGTCGAGAATACAGGCGAGGTTGGTGTGTTTAAGCTAGACAAAGTAGCTGGCGCATATTGGCGTGGCGACGAAAAGCGCGAAATGTTAACTCGTATTTATGGTTTGGCATTTGAAACACAGGAAGGGCTCGATGCATATATTGCGCAGCAGGAGGAAGCAAAGAAGCGTGACCATCGCAAGATTGGCAAAGAACTTGGTTTGTTCTGTTTCTCAGATTTGGTTGGTGCTGGTTTGCCACTTTTTACTCCTCGCGGTACAATTTTGCGCGACAAGGTTGCAGCTTTTGCGAATAGCTATCGTGAGCGTTGCGGATATCAGAAGGTTTGCATTCCGCACATTGCAAGTATTGACCTATATAAGACCTCCGGCCACTTTGAAAAGTTCCCAGAAATGCTTCGCTTTACGAGCTCTGAGAGCGGCGACGAGTTGGCATTAAAGCCAGTTAACTGTCCGCATCATAGTCAGATTTTTGCGAGCGTTCCACGTTCTTATAAAGAGCTTCCGGTAAAATTCCTCGAGACGACGATGGTTTATCGCGACGAGCGCAAGGGCGAACTCGGCGGTCTAAGCCGCGTGCGTGCAATTACTCAGGATGATTCTCACGTATTTTGTACGGAAGAGCAGATTGGTGATATCTTTGGTGAGTTGATTGAATCTGCAAAGGATCTTTATTCTCGCATTGATATGAAGTTGAAGCTACGTCTCTCATTCCGTGACGATAGCGATGGCTATATCGGTACGCCAGAAATGTGGGAGAAAGCTCAGAGCGCCATCAAAGACATGGCCGAAAAGTTTGAAATGGATTACTTTATTGGCGAGGGTGAAGCCGCAATGTATGGTCCAAAGATGGACTTTATGGCAGTCGATGCCTTGGGCCGCGAATGGCAGCTTGCTACGGTGCAGCTAGATTATGCGATGCCAACTCGTTTTGGCCTTGAATATGTCGACGCTGACGGCTCCAAGAAGACGCCGATTATGATTCACTGCGCATTGATTGGTTCGATTGAACGCTTCCTTAGCGTATTTATTGAGCATACGGCTGGTTGGTTCCCATTCTGGTCTGCGCCAGAGCAGATTCGTATTCTTACGATTAATGATTCTGTAAATGATTATGTTTTGAAGATTCGCCAGATGCTAGAAGGTATTGAGCTTAATGATCCGATTGAGCACAATGCGATCCGCTTGACTGTAGATGATCGCAATGAGAGCCTTGGCAAGAAGATTCGCGAAGCGACCAAGATGAAGATTCCTTGCGCGATTATTGTTGGTCCAAAGGATGTTGAGGCTGAACAGGTAAGTGTTCGCTTGAAAGATTCTGAAGAAAAGGTCGCGCTAAAGGATTTGGCAGAATTCATGAAGAATCTAAAGTAACTACCTCTGTAAAAATCCCCCTTGTAAGGGGGATTTTTTGTTGTATAATAGCATTTGTCGTAAAACTGATTACGATGTATTTTTTCGGTTTGACTTGACGAAAATGTTGAGGAGGGAA
>JAKSSY010000028.1 GCA_024402845.1 Candidatus Saccharimonadota bacterium
TTTTGAGTGAGGTCAATCAAAACTGTGCCAGGAAGTAAGATGTGATTCTTGGTAGTGTGCCAACCGAGCTTACGACTACTTTCTGGCTGCTCAGTCCATTCCGGCTCACAGACAAGCTCTACGCATTTTTTGTCCTGGTCTTTTGCCCACTTGGCCAAAGATTCTAGGATTTGGCCACGATATTTCTTTTCACAGAATGGCCCACGCGGAACATACATCATGCTACCGAATGGTTTTGGCAGTTTGCGGCGTAATACTTGTGCGCCACCAATGGTTTTTTCGCCATCTTTAAAGATGATACGGGTTGGCGTCCAGCCGTAGCCGGCTTTCACTTCTCCCCAGCCAAAACTCTGAAGTGGATGACCAAAATGTTTATCTACGACAGAATTCCATTCTTTTGCATCAGTAGTAATATAGGGCTTTATCATTGTCTATATTTTATCACGCCATCTTTGGCGTGGTACAATGTACTTATGAATACGAAAAAAGGTTTTACAGTACTTGAACTTATTCTTTGTATTGTATTTGTAGGGATTTTTGTAGTCCTATTCTTCTTACAGAAAGTCAACGTTGATGCGATGGATCGCGACGAAAAGCGCAAAGTTGCGATTAACGCTATGTATTATGCGCTCGAGGAAGGCTATTACGCCGAGCACAAAAACTATCCAGAAACAATCGAAAACGAAGATATTTTGCCATGGATCGACCCACAGCTATTTACCGACCCATACGGTATCGCACTATGGCAGGAAGATAGCGATTACAGCTACGAAGGTACTAATTGCGAGAATGGCGAGTGTAAATCCTACAGTCTCCGCTCAACAATGGAAAAAGAAGACACCTACGTCAAAAATAGTCGCCACTAGATTTAGCAAACAAAAATCCCCCGATTGGGGGATTTTTTGATGAATTATTTTGCTTCTTCTGGTTTGCCGTGGTGGTTTTCGGCGACGAGGTGGGAGATTATCTTTACCTCGTCTTGCGGAGTTGCGAGCCATGGGAAGGTGTAAGTGGTTTCGTCGCCGACCGTGGACATGCGGAGGGTGCCGATATTTAGGATATGATCACTAAGAGACTTCTGACGCCAAGAAATATCTTCGATACGGCTAAGTTTAATGATATTGGTAGAGTTTGCGAAGAGTGAGGTGCGCTGCTTCTGGATAGCGCGGAAGTTGGTGATATACATCTGGTTTTGATCGTAGATGCTTTGGCCGACAAAACCAGCAAAGATAATGATTGCATAGAGAGCTAAGATAGCAAGGCGAAGATAATGGAGAGAGCTCTCATTAATAGTAAAGAGAGTGCTATTAAATGCGTCATTGTTTGCAATAACAATAATAGCGAGGCTAAGCACAAAAATCATAATACCAACCATGGCCCAAATAAGTGCCACACCGACGCGAGCGCGCTTAATGTGAAGAACTACATATTCATTCTCTTCCAAATCAATCTCTGGAAAATCTTTTGCACTACGCGAATGCTTTATCTGTGCTAATTCTTTTTTCATCAACCCTTGCTCCCTCTATATGGTTTTATATATTATAACATAACTGCTCATTTTTCGCTAGTATCATTGACATTATTTAGCTTAAATGGTATAATTAGAAGGTTAAAAGGAACCTGTAAATATGTCCGAAAAACATATAATTGGCCGCGACACGAAGATAGATTTCGTCGATTTGGCCACTGACGTACCAGCAAAGATTGATACTGGCGCAGACGGGTCTGCCGTATGGGCTAGCGATATTTTTGTCGATGAGAACGGCACGCTTCATTTCAAGTTATTCGGAGAAGGTTCGCCGTATTATACGGGTAAGGAGATTACAACAAAAGATTATTCTGTAGTATTAAAAAAAAGCGCCTCGGGAGATATTGTTATGAAATATCGAACGAAGCTATCAATTAGGCTTAAGGGGAGACGTATTAAGGCCAACTTCGGCCTTAGTGACCGATCGACGCATAATTATCCGGTTCTGATTGGGAGAAAAACACTACACGGAAAGTTTCTCGTAGATGTAACTCAAAAGACAGAGGCCGCGAAAAACATCAAAAAAGCCCCCCCAAAGGATTTGAACGAGAAAATGCGCAAAAACCCTCATGAATTTTACAAAGAACACTACCTAAAAGAAAACGGAGCTAAATAAATGAAAATCGCTATTCTATCCAACGGGAATGGAAACTATTCAACCAAGCGCCTCAAGGAAGAGGCTGAGCTTCGTGGCCATACCGTCAAAATTATTAAATACAAGAACTGCTACGTATCGATTGAACAAGGCAAAAACCAGATTTATTACAAGGGCAAACCACTTGGAAAGTTTGATGCGATCATTCCGCGCATTGCTTCCCATATGACCAAATATGGTACAACTATCGTACGTCAGCTTGAGATGCAGGGCGAATATACGCTCTCTCGTTCCCTAGCGATTACTCGTGCGCGCGATAAACTTCGTTCCATGCAGCTTCTTGCAAAGAACAATATTGATATTCCAAAAACCGTCGTATCTCGCAACACTGCCGATATCGATGAACTGTTGGATCAGTTGGGTGAGATGCCAGTAATTATCAAGCTCGCATCTGGAACGCATGGCAACGGTGTCGTCTTGACAGAGTCACGCAAGGCAGCAAAGTCTGTAATGCAGGCCTTCTACCTTAATGATGACTCCGGTGTGAACATTCTCCTCCAGGAGTTCGTAAAAGAATCTGCCGGTACAGATATTCGTGCATTCGTAGTTGGAAACAAGGTTGTTGCAAGCATGCAACGCCAGAGTTTGAATGATGATTTCCGTTCCAATCTCCACAAGGGCGGTAGCGGCAAGCCAATCAAACTTACTGACGAGGAAGAAAAAGTTGCGATCAAGGCAGCAAAGGCAATGGGCCTTAGTGTAGCCGGCGTGGATATCATGCGTTCCAAGCGTGGCCCGCTCGTACTTGAGGTTAATGCTTCCCCGGGCTTTGGCATCGAGAAAGTTACTGGCCGCAACGTCGCTGGTAAGATTATTGAATACGTCGAACAAAACGCTAAACGCACAATTCGTAAAGACCGCGTTGGCGCCTAACAAAATGCGGGCCATTTGGCCCGTTTTTTGATGTATAATTTGCTTATGGTTTTAGTGGTTTTGCTAGCCGTTTTATTGTTAATATTTCTACTGATGCGCCACCACGTCGGGGTGCCTTTTTTGGCTATGGTAGCCGGGGTTGCGTTATATGATGCGTTTGGCGCGACTTTTGCGCAGACAATTAATCAATGGATTCCGGCAGCTGATGTCTGGTGGACAGAAAAAGCCCTCTTTGCTCTCTTCGTGGCCGTGATGCCGCTAATTATTTATTTCCGCGTTGGTAAAAGTGGCCTCTTTGGGGTGCTTCGCATTATTGAATCGATTATCTTTGCGCTGCTACTTACGATTCTTTTGGCGCCACATCTCGCAGACTTCTTCAGCTTCGATAATACCTCGATAGAACTCGCTAACTGGATTGTTGGCATTCGCGGGATCGTGATGGTGGTCGGCGTTATTCTGGCGTACGTAGATGTGTTCTTTTATCGTTCAAGCTAGACTTACGAATCTCCCAGAGCGCAATGGATCCCGCAACAGATACGTTGAAGGATTCTTTTTTGCCACACATTGGAATTTCTAGGAGTTGGTCACATTTTGCGAGGATTTCCTCTGGGATGCCATGAACTTCTTCGCCCAAGATTAAGGCGATATTTTCATCATAAGTACGCGGTTCGGCAAGATTCCAAGAGCCTTTGCCCTGCTCTAGAGCCACAACTTTACAGCCCTGCTCGCGGCAATACGCAATCGCGTCATTGATGTCGTCGATGCGAGTCCAGTCGAGAATATCTTCGGCGCCAAGGGCAGTTTTGTGGATTTGCTTACGGAGTTTTTCCTGCTCGTGCGGGAGACCTTTATCCATAAAAGGCGTGTAGCCAGTAAAAATCAGTTTATCGATACCAAGACCATCGCAAGTGCGCAAAATAGCACCCACATTATAGGTGGAACGAATATTATATAAGATAACTATAAGCGTTTTCATGCTACAATAAAATTATGAATGAGGATGATGTTCAGCGCAAGCGTAGGCAGAACGAAGAAGACGCTACCGCGCGACGTGCCCATATCTTGGGTTTAGTTTATCTGGATACACGAGATTTCGAAAAAGAAATCCCACTAGTACGCGACGTGCTAGAAATATCCCAGATGCATAAAGAATTTATTATTCCGCTACAGCGCGGTCTAGAAGGCAAACCGTTCCAGTTTATGGTAACGAGCCAGACTCCACGTAGCACAATCGACAAGATGTCAAAAGAATACGATGACGCCGGTCTTCGTATTCAATTCTTCCTCATTTCTAATTCTGCCTACCAGGTATTCATGCTTCGCCATGATCCACCAAAAGAAATTCATTACGACGATATCGAGATCGCAAAGGAAGGCGATTCCGAAACGATTCAGCAGGTCTCCCAGACACTCGACAGTGTTTCGACTGAGAAGGTTTTCGATTATTTGCTCGATCAGGCAGATAAGCTTGGCGCATCAGATATCCACATTGAGAACATGCGCAACGAGATTCGTATTCGTATGCGCGTTGATGGCATTCTCCACCCTGTAGCAGAAATTAGCCGCGAACGTTACCGCATCTTCATGGGCGAGCTTAGCCCCCGCGCGAACGTTTCTACTGCGTCCAATCGTCCACAGTCTGGCCACATGCAGAAGGATATTACCCGTGATGGCGCAACGCACTTGTTGAATATTCGTGTTGAGATGGTGCCGACGATGTACGGCCAAGATGCCGTACTACGTCTCTTCAACTTTGACGAAAGCTTATTGAACCTAGATTTGCTCGGTATTACTAAAGAAGAACGCGCCGAGATTCAAGAAATGGTCTCACATCCACGCGGCTTGCTACTAATGGTAGGTCCTACTGGTTCTGGTAAGTCTACGACTTTGTACTCGATTATTAACGCACTCAATACAACCGACCGCAAGATTATTACACTTGAGGATCCAATTGAATATGGCCTTCCTGGCATTTCTCAGATCCCAATCGCAACCGGTGAGGGTGGCTCGTTTGCAGAAGGCTTGCGCTCCGTGCTCCGTCTCGACCCTGACGTAGTAATGGTTGGTGAGATTCGCGACGTTGATACTGCACGTACCGCCATTCAGGCGTCTATTACGGGTCACTTGGTGCTTTCATCCTTCCACGCCAACTCTACATCCGCTGCGTTTGCACGTATTGTAGATATGATTGGCATCAACCCTGTCTTCTCTAGCTCTATTCGTCTATTGATTGCGCAGCGCTTGGTACGCCGCCTTGCGGACAACAAGGAAGCCTATAAACCGGATAATGCCACCGTACGCTATATCAAGAAAGCGCTTGAGGGTGTCAAACATGACTACAATCTTGATGATCTTACGCTTTACCGTGAGAAACCATCTGCAGAACATCCGTTTGGCTTTGATGGCCGTACCGCAATCATGGAGCAGATGGTCGTGACTGAGCCAATTCAGAGATTCATCCGCGGCGAGATGGGCGTCATTAATACGAAAGCCATCGAAGAGACCGCACTCGGAGAAGGCATGCTTACGCTTGAGCAAAAAGGTATTCTCCGTGCACTTCGTGGCGAGACCACGATTGAAGAAGTTGGCCGCGTAATCTAAGGGCAATTGGCTGGTTTTGACGCATATCTTATATTTTTGTTCTCTACCCCTTTTCAAATGGGCAAAAATATGCTAAAATGAAGCAAGTTTTAAATATAAAAGGTAAAAATATGTCATTTGAACTATTAAAGATGGTGGGAGATGCCCAAAAGAAGAAGGCCGTCATTGACGTCCGTTCTGGTGATACCGTCCGTGTGTCCCAAAAAATTAAGGAAGGTGACAAGTTCCGTATTCAGGTTTTCGAAGGTACTGTTATCCGCGTAGATCGTAAAAATTCTCATACTGAGCGTATCGTTGTACGCAAGGTTACCTCTGGCGTTGGCGTCGAGAAGAGCTTCTTGATGCACAGCCCACTCGTAGAGAAAGTTGAAATCGTACGCCGTGGTAAGGTTCGCCGCAACAACTTGCGCTACCTCCGCGAACGCTCTGGTAAGTCCGCACGTCTTACTCAGAAGGATTTCGATCGCCATGCAGTAAACGCACTTCCAGAAGAGGAAGTCGAAGAAGCTCCAGCTGCAGAAGCTGAAGAAGAAAAGGCAGAAGCCTAATTGGCAATCTTAGGAATAGATGAAGTTGGAAGAGGTCCCTGGGCGGGACCTCTTGTTGTTGGCGCATGTGTTCTGGGTGATGCGCAGATTGATGGTTTGACTGACTCAAAAAAATTAACCGCCAAAAAGCGTGAAGCATTGGCGCCGATTGTCCAAGAAAAGGCAGCGGTTGGACTCGGCTGGATATCTGCTGAAGAATTGGACCGCATTGGATTATCTCAGGCGCTATGTAAGGCTTGTCGCGACGCAGTAAAGCAGATTAAAGTGCCGTTTCATGAGATTATTATTGATGGCACAGTGAACTTTTTGCGCGATACACCACTAGCTGGGCATGTGCAGATTTTAAAAAAGGCAGATTTGCTCGTGCCGGAAGTTTCGGCGGCATCGATTGTGGCTAAAGTTGCACGTGACAATTATATGTATAAGCTCGCCAAAAAGTATCCAGAATATGGTTTCGAAAGGCACGTTGGCTATGGGACGGCGGCGCACAAGGCTGCACTGGAAAAATACGGCCCTTGCCAGGAACATAGAAAGAGTTTTCGTCCGATTACGGAATTGCTCGGCACAGAAAAGTCTACGAAATCTACAAAGACAACGAAGGCCCGTGGCGACCGCGGCGAGACGGCGGCCTGCGAATATCTTGTAGAATCCGGCCATGAAATTATTGCACGCAATTGGAAGAATAAGTTTTGTGAGATTGATATTATTTCGAAGTTTAATGGCGTACTTTGTTTCACGGAAGTCAAATATCGCCGTGTGGGTGGCGGACTTGATGCAATCGATAAAAAGAAGCTCGAGCAAATGCGTTTTGCGGCGGAATTATATATGAGCCAAAATGGCGTTGGCGCAGCAATTCTCGCAGCTGCAGAAGTATCTGGCGATAATTACCAAGTTACGGATTTTCTAGTCCTACAGTAGGCTCGTCTGGGCAGGCAGCGAGAACGAGTTGCATCTTTGACTTCTCTGCTGGCGTCACCCATAGATGATACTTTGCTTTGACGGAGATTTGGCGCGCAACGTACTGGCACTGAAATTTTTCGTTGGTCGGAAGCCAATCGGAGGCATCTTTGTCTAGTTTGTCTTGGTTTGCATCGCCATCTACCGCAAGGAGATTAAGCGGATCTTGGCTAATTTCGTAACGCATATCGGAATTAAATGCGTAGGCGCCAGTAGTCCAGGCATTACTGAGCGCAACGACGTGGTCGATTTGAACCGCAGCAGATGTATCCTGGCCACGAACGAAAGAAATAGTTTTGCCAGTATATGGATCATTCAACGTTCCGGTCTGGACTTTGCAACCCTTTAGCACTACATCAGTGAGGTCACGTGCGAGAACCGCTTCCCTAGTATTGCAGCCAGAGGCGGTTAGACCCCAGTTATCATAGAAAAGCTTGCGATAGTATTTTTCGGAGGTATTTTTCTCGTGCACAGCAAGAGATTCTAGCACATCTTTTGCGAGCGTGGAATCCGGGGTTGTTTCGTCTTTTTCGGAGATTTCTTCCGGTTTTTCGACCTCGCCGTTTAGGATGCTAGCGAATTCGTAAGAGTTTGGATTAATGATTAAATACAGAACAAAAACCGCTACACCAAACAGTGCAAAAATAATTCTACGTACACGATATGAGGTTTTCTTGGCCATTGATTAGAAATTCTCGGCGCGAATCTCGAAGTAGGACTGTGGATGTTTGCAGACTGGGCAGACTTCTGGCGCAGAATCACCAATATGAATGTAGCCACAGTTGCGGCACTTCCAAACCGTTACGCCATCACCCTTAAACGCAATGCCCTTTTCGATGTTTTCGAGGACTTTTTGGTAGCGTTTTTCGTGTTCGGCTTCAATCTTGCCAACTTCTTCGAAGAGCTTTGCGATTTCTTCAAAACCTTCTTCGCGGGCTTCTTTGGCGAATTTGACATACATTTCGGTCTCTTCGTAGTTTTCGCCTTCAATAGCATCTTTTAGGTTTTCTTCGGTGCTTGGAACGCCGCCGTCATGAAGAATCTTGTACCAGATTTTGGCATGTTCTTTTTCGTTGTCGGAGGTTTCTTCAAAGATGCTTGCGATTTGCTCGTAGCCTTCCTTCTTTGCCTTGCTTGCGTAGAACTGATACTTTACGCGAGCCTGAGATTCGCCGGCAAATGCGGCGTTTAGATTTTTCTCTGTTTTTGTACCTTTAATTTCGGCCATTAAAAATCCTCCATTGTTTTACTCTATTCTATCAGTTTTATATATATCGCGAAAAGTGTAAGCGCGTTATAATATGGGCAAATGAAGAAGTTTTTTAAGCTTATTTTTATATCTTTGTGTATATGCGTATTTAGCATGGCGCCAAATGCCGCTTTTGCAGGAGAACCATACGAAGATGTCGGCGATGATATCTGCGCGACAACTGGAATTAACGATCCTCTGCTCTGCGGTAATAAAAATACCAATGAAGAAAATTCTCTAATGAATACGGTCGGCAATGTTCTGAATGCGATTTATGGAGTCATCGCGGTCGTGGCGGTGGTAATGATTGTGATTGCGGGTATTAAATATACTACTTCCCAGGGCGATCCGGGTAAAGTGCAGTCTGCAAAGAACACGATTATGTATTCTATTATCGGTTTGGTAATTACTATTTCTGCTTTCGCAATTACCGCGTTTATACTTAGTGCGCTTGGCGGCGGATCCGCTGG